>JACPTJ010000036.1 GCA_016192835.1 Betaproteobacteria bacterium | reverse complement strand
GACCTGTTGCACATCGCCGAAGGCGGCTTTCACAATTACATGATGAAGCGCTCCGAAGGCCCGCTGCCTGCGCACGACCAGACCATGATTTACCCGCCATGCGGGCACTCACCGATCGCACGAGTGACGGTCTGTGACCCCGATGCGAACATCGTCGCCCGGATCGGCGGCGAAAATCCCGTGCTGCCCGGCAACTTTGTCGCGCCCCACGGCATCTGGGCCGACAAGCGGGGCGATATCTACGTGGGTGAAGTCATCGTCAACGCCGGCGCGGTCAGGCGCATGGCGCCGCTCACCCCGCATGCGTTCCAGAAATTCCGCCGCCGCGCGGGGTAAGCGCAGTTTGCGTTTACAATGCGTCACGGCACAATACCAGGAGGAAGCATGAATGCCATCGATAGAATTGCAATTGCACTGGGCGCTGCGGCATCGCTCGTCGCGTTCCCCGCTGTCGCCCAGACCTATCCGTCGAAGCCGATACGGGTAATCGTCCCGTATCCGCCGGGCGGCACGTCGGACATTCTGACGCGGCTGATCGGCGCCAAGCTCACCGAGAGCCTGGGGCAGCAGGTCATCGCGGACAACCGCTCCGGCGCCAGCGGCAACATCGGCTCCGGGCTTGTCGCCCGCTCCGCACCCGATGGCTACACGTTGCTGCTGACGGACATCGGCAACCTCACGATCAGTTCCGTCGTGTTCGCGAAGCTGCCTTTCAACGTACTCGAGGACTTTACGCCGGTGACGACGGTCTCGTACTCGCCGCACCTGCTGGCCACGCATCCGAGCGTGCCGGTGAAGACGACCAAAGATCTGATCGCGCTCGCCAAGTCGAACCCCGGCAAGCTCAACTTCGCGACCGCGCTGGGCGGCTCGCCGCACCTCGCCGGTCTCAGTTTCGAGCAACGCACCGGCATCAAGTGGGTCTATGTCCCGACCAAAGGCGGTTCGCAGTCAAGCGCTGCTGTGACGACGGGTGACGGCGATTTACTGTTCCTGGGCGTGCTGCAAACCTTGCCCCTGGTAAAAATCGGCAAGCTGAGGGCGATTGCGGTGTCCAGCGAGCAGCGCCTTGCCAATCTGCCGGACACGCCGACCGTCGGCGAAACCCCGGCACTGAAGGGATTCGTGACGGGATCGTGGCAGGGAATACTCGCGCCGGCGCGCACGCCGCCGGAGGTGATCGCAAAGCTCAACGGCGAAATAACGCGGATACTGGGGCTTCCCGATATCAGGCAAAAACTCGGTACCCAAGGCACGACTCCGCTTCCCAACACCCCGCAGGCCACCGGCCGGTGGCTGGCAGACGAGCGGGCGCGCTGGTCCAAAGTCGTCAAGGACAGCGGATTCAAGCTCGAGCAATAATCATTTACCGGGGCGGCAGCAACGGCTCCTGCCCCGGGGCGAGTTGCACGTCGAAAGCGGTCAGCAGCGCCGCGATCGAGGAGTAGCTTCCCATCAGCAAAACCAGCTCGACCAGAGCGCGGTCGCCGAAAATATTCCGGGCGCGCGCAAAGAGCTCGGACGTCACCTTTTTCTCGGCGAACACCTGGCGCCCGAGTTCAATGATCGTCGCGTCCGTCGCCGCCAGAGTTTCGGTGGACTTGCGGTGCTTGATGACCTCGATGACTTCCGGCGGGACCCCTTCTTTCAGCGCGTTCGGCTCATGCGCCGTCCACTCGAACTGGTTGTCCAGTTCGCGCGCCGTCACGAGAATCGCGATCTCGCGGACGCGGCCGCTCAGACTCGATTCGTAGCGCAGGTAATTACTGAGCCCGTTGAGGTATTGCGCTGCCTTGGGACTGTAAAGATTCAACCCGCCCGGGCCTCTCAGCCCCGCGAGGGACGTGCCGCCCGTGCGGCCGGCCAGCGCATCGTATTGCTGCTTGCCCTGTTCGTCGAGGGCCTCCCGCCTGATCGGGGGAAGCCGCGAACCGGACTCCGGGTAAATATCAGACGACATGATAGATGTTGAACCCGGCGCAACGCCGCTAGACTTTCCCGGAATTGCGTTTCTTCAGGTGCGCGAGAACGCCCTTCTTGCCGGCGGCGGTCCTGGGCTTCCACGTGTTCCTGTGCCTGAGAAAATCTTCTTTCTGCCACACATGCGCCGCATCGCCCATGTCGACGACGAACACTTCGCAGCCGTCCGGATACTCGTAAGGTCCGTGGCGAATGTCCCAGCCAAACACATAATCCCCGGGGCGCAGGTCCTTGCCGGCCACGCACATGCGGCCCTTGGTCACCAGGATCGAATGCCAGCTATTGTGGGTATGCGCGGGCTCGACGTAGCCTGCCGGAAATCGCAACTTGAAGTCGATACGCTTCATCACCGGATCGTAATTAAGAACCTTGACCTTGACCCCGGACGGCAGCTTCAAGAGCCCGCGCGCGTCGTCGCTTTCCCATTCGACCTCGTGGTCGTAAATCGCCCTGAACGTGTGGTCGCAGCCGTCCGCCGCCTTGCTTTTTCTCGCTTTCATTTTGCAGATGCTCCCGATGTAACTCACTTAAAGAACCCGGCAAGCCGGATTCTATCGCAGTCGACACCCGATGACCGCCAGTTGTATTATCCTGCACCGAACGAGGCGTCAACAAAGGAGCGTTCACATGGCAAAGCTGCGCCACATCGCGATGGTAGTCGAGGAAATGGAGAAGACCGCGCAGTTCTACGAGAAATCGTTCGGGATGCAGCGCGTGCGGCAGACGGAAACTGCGATCGGGCTGTCGGATGGAGTCGTAAGCCTGGTGATTATTCACCCGTCCAACGTCAACATGAAGGGCGACAGCCGCAGGGGGCTGCATCACCTCGGGTTTCTGGCTGATGACATGGATCGAGAAGAAGCGAAAGTCAAAGCCAACGGCGCCGTCGCTCACGGCGGGATCATCACTTCCGAACACGGGACCGTGACCGAACGCAAATACCTCGATCCGAATGGGCAGGTGTTCGACCTTACAAGTCCCGAATATGCGCGCGAATTCTGGCACGTCGCCGTATAACTCGCCAAGCGCATTTCAGTCCAGCAAGACGGTGGCTTGAAACCGCAGGCCGGTAACCGGCGTTCCAGTTGTCTCAACCCGTGCTGCACGACAGCGGGGCGAACCCTCACACCCTCGAGAACAGCCTGCGCAAAGCGTACACGTCCCTCACTTACCGCGTACCCTCGGGAGACTTCGGCAAGCGCATGGCCGCCTTACCGCCACCGCACGGGGCAATGTTGCTCGACAAGGTCACCTCGGCCGAGGGCGCGCTGCCGGTCGTGTCCAACAAGGAAGTGATCGGCTCGATCGGCATCTCCGGCGCCCCCGGCGGCCATCGCGACGCGGCGTGTGCCCAAGCCGGCATCGACAAGATCGCGGGCGGGCTCTGATAGATCGACGTATCGACCCCGCTGCGGCGGGGTTTTTTTCCAGTGG
>JACPTJ010000112.1 GCA_016192835.1 Betaproteobacteria bacterium | reverse complement strand
CTGCGCGAGCGGCTGTTTTGCGCAGCACCCCGTCGCTCGCGGCGAGCGGAAGCCCGAGCCGCAGCGCGAGCTCCAGATTAATCGCGGCCCTTGGCAATCGCCCTGCGCATCTCCGCCCTGCTGATCTTGAGATTGAGCCGTTTGCTGAGCGCGCGGATGCGCTTCACCGCGGCCGCCCCCGACCCCTCAGGACGCCGCTTTTCGCGTACCAGGCGCGCGACCGGTTCGCCGTGGCGCGTTAATATTACTTCCTCGCCCGCCTCCACGCGCTCGACCAACCGAGAGAGCTTCGCCCGCGCGTCGTAAATGCCAATCCGTTCCATATTCGCCTCTTCTTCCTCGCCAGATCGAAATGGCTGTTACGCCTTGAGCCCGCCCTCCCCTGCGGATTATTGGATTATAGACCCGCGGCGGAAATCCATATCGCCCCGCAACCCGTATGTACATTGCCTCTGCGGGCGGCGACACAAGGATCGAGGATTCCGGGCTTCGGCGTGAAACCCAGTCCCGGAGTTTCGGACAGGGTGACCGTCGAGTTCACGGGTCCGGGTGTAACACCCCGACCGCGGATCACTGCCGCTCGATTTTCGCCTTACGCACGATATCCGCGAAGAGATCGACGTCGGCGCGAAACTTCTTCGCCCATACGTCGGGGGGATCCCCCTGGGGCTCGTAGCCGTTATCCACAAAGTGGCTGCGTACTTTGGGCTCCTGCAATGCCTTGCGGACAGCCAGTTGCACTTTTTTCACGATCGCCGCCGGGGTTTTCGCCGGCGCGAACATGCCGTGCCAGCCCGCGTCGGCGACATATCCGGGTACGCTCTCGCCGACGGTGGGAACGTCGGGCAGCGAACTCAGGCGCTTGGCGCCGGTAAATCCCAGCGCGCGCGCCCGTCCCTGCTTGACAAGCGGCACCCCGACGGAACCGGCCGGGAAATGCACCTGCACTTCGCCGCCCAACAATGCAGTCATCGCCGGGCCGCCACCCTTGTAAGGCACGTGCAGCATGTCAATACCCGCCTTCAATGTAAAGAGCGCACCCGCCAGGTGCTGGCCATTACCGATGCCGGCGGTGCTGTAGCTGATCGGGCGTTTCTTCGCGAGCGCGATCAGCTCCGGCACCGTCTTCGCCGGAACGTCATTGTTGATCACCATCAGGTAACCCAGGCCCAGCGCAACGTTGGTGATCGGCGCAAAATCCTTCTTGATATCGAAGGGCATCTTTTTGAGGATGCTCGGGTTGACGGCGAAAGCGAACGAGGTATTGAGCAGGGTATACCCGTCGGGCACCGCATTCGCGACGACATCGGCGCCGATAAGGCCATTTGCCCCGCCCCGGTTGTCGATCACGATGTTCTGTCCCAGTTCGAGTTCAACCTGCCTGAACAGGACTCTTGAAAAGACATCGACGTTGCCGCCGGGCGGGAAGGGTACGATCAGGCGTATGGGACGGGTCGGGTACGCCTGCCCGAAAACGTTACCTGCCATCACGAATGCCAACAATCCAAGCGAAACGATCAAGCGAAGCATGGCTAATCCTCCTTTATTGGAATAATGAATCCGGCTCTCTCGGGCCGGTCTCAGCTTACGAGGCCGATTTCACGCATGTAACGCAGCACGCCTTGATGTATCAGGTCCCGGCGCGGCGCGGCCGCAAGCGTGTTGCTCAATGTGGATTCCCGCGCCTGGGCGAGGCGCTTTCCGAGCGCATCTGCTCCCCGGTGCAGCGCCCGCGCCAGGCGGTATGCCACATCCTCCGCAAGCGAAGCCCGCGCCAAAACGAAAGGCCACGACCCTACGGATGCGATCGGCGCGTCCTGTCCCGGGTAGCTGCCCGCAGGCAGCGCGGCCGCCTTGAGGAACGAGTGTTTTGCCATGATGCGCTCGATCTCGTCCGCGTCCGGCGCAACGAAGCGTGCCCCGCCCGGGGTTTTCGCGATCGCCACAAAAGGCGGCCATCCGACGCCGCCGCCCCACATCGCCGCGGCGCGTCCATCGAGCACCATGGGCGGACCATCCCCGGCTTTGTCCAGAAACACCGCCTTGAAATCCCGTTCCAGGTCCAGCCCGAGTCCATCCATGACATAGCGGGCAAGCACGATGAAACCCGAACTGCCGGCGCCCCAGACAACCGTTTTTCCCTTGAGATCCGAAATGCTCCGGTACGGGCTCCCGGCGCGCACCATGAACATGCCGGACTGAGAATACGTCGCGTTGATGATGCGGAGGTTAGCGGCTCGCGGTTGGCCAATGCCGTTTATCGCCTCATAGGTGACTTCGCCGGTGGCAAGCCCGAGATCGAGCTTGTTGGCTTCGAGCAACGGCACGTTTTCGGTACTGCCCTTGGTATTGCGCGCCTCAATGGAGAGCGTCGAGTCGTACTCGTGGATCGTTTCAATATAGGGTGCGCCGTAGGCCGGGAAGCCACCGCCGGGGGTGGCTGTCCCGAGAACGATAACGGTCTTGTCCGCCATTGGTTTTCTCCTCAATTCCATTTTACCGCAGCGCTGCGGAATTTTCCCTGAGGAATACCGGCAGATCGGTGGTCGGCGGCCGGGCGGGAACCTGGAAAAACAGATCGGCGACGAAACCGCGGTGATACCCCGTGTGGGTGACCACATGCAGCAGGATTTCGCCGCGCGTCATCACGCCGGCATTGCCGCCGATGAGCGTAAAGTTCACTTTCTCGTCCAGCGCGGCGTCGGATAACCCGTCGCTCCACGCGATGTACCAGTGATCGACGGCCTGCTGCAGGCGCCACAGTTCGGCCAGTGGCGGATGACCCGGGGTATTGCGCGCCGTGTAGCCGTGCTCGCGTCCCTCGAGATGCGCCTGCCAGATCAGGTCGATTACGTAGTTGTGATTGAGCGTGTGGACCATGTTCTTGAACAGGCTACGCCGCTCTTTGGTTGCCTCGCCGTCGGGAAGCGCGGCGACGGCATCGAAGATCAGCTTGTTCGACCATGCGTTGTAGCGGGTCAGCATGCGCGCGGTTTGGGTGGTTATCATGGAATTGGCCTCGTCGAAATCAGTCGGTGCGCGATTATGACATCTGCGCGATAAATCGGTGGGGCTCCAGTGTTGCCGTTGGCGGGCTGTTGAAAAATGATTCGTGAGTTTTCTTTTTCCCGCGAGGGCCTTATGATAGTTTCCCATCAGGAGGAAGCATGAAAACCCGTTTAACAGGTGTTGCGCTTGCAGCCGCGTGCTTGTTGGATACTGCCGGCGCCTGGGCTGCGTATCCCGAAAAACCCATCCGCATCATCGTGCCCTATGCACCCGGCGGAAATATCGACGTCAACGCACGGATTGTTGCGCCCGCGCTGACGGAGCGCCTCGGCCAACCGGTAGTCGTGGAAAACCGCGGCGGCGCGGGAAGCCGGATCGGTACCGAAATGGCGGCAAAGGCTGCACCGGACGGCTACACGCTGCTGCTCGGCTCGAGCGGCTCCTTGACCATCAATCCGGTCTTCTCTCCGAATGCCACGATCGATCCACTGCGCGACTTTTCATACACGTCGCTGATTTCCAACGTGCCGATGGTATTGAGCGTTCATCCGTCGGTTCCCGCCCGCAGCGTGAAGGAGTTCATCGCGCTTGCCAAATCGCGTCCCGAACGCCTCACGATGGGCTCGGCCGGCGTGGGAAGCAACACCCATTTCACAGGCGAGTTATTTCAGCTCGAGACGGCCATCAAGCTCGTGCATGTGCCTTACAAAGGTACGGGACCGGCCCTGATCGAGCTCATGGGCGGGCAGGTGGACCTCATATTCGATCAACTTTCCACCTCGATATCGCTCATCAAGAGCGGAAGACTGCGGCCGCTCGGCGTCACCACGTTGAAGCGCTCCTTCCTGCTGCCCGCGGTGCCGACGATAGACGAGTCCGGCGTGCGTGGGTTCGAAGCCTCGAGCTACACCGGCATCATGCTGCCGTCGGCCACACCCAAAGACATCGTGATGAAAATCTATGAGGCGCTGACCAACTGGCTGGATCAACCTGCCGCCCGCGAGAGTTTCGCGAGGCTCGGGGCGGACGTGATCAAGACCACTCCCGAAGAAGCGGCGCGCCGCATCAGGGACGACGTCGCCAAGTGGACCAAAGTGCGCGAGGCAACCGGCATCTCGCTCAAATAGTCGCAGCCGGCGATCCTGACACTGAGCGAGGCCCTACCTGCCATGACCCGTCTTGCGGATTTGCTTGAAGCACCGGAAAACCGTCTCGAAGCCGACGCCGACATCGAGGCGATCTACGAACTCTGTCTCGAGCGCGGCTGGAGCGACGGCTTGCCGGTCATCCCGCCGACCGCCGAGCGCGTCGAGCGGATGCTCGCGTACTGCGACCGGCCATGGGGCGAGCCGATTGCCGCGATTCCGCCGCGTTACGGGGCAGCCACGCCATTGCGGCTCGCCGCGAATGCGGTGATGGCCGGCTGCCGGCCGCAGTATTTCCCGCTGGTGATGCTCGCGATCGAGGCAATGGCCGAGGAACCGTTCAATCTTTACGGCATACAGGCGACCACGCACCCTTGTGCGCCGCTCATCATCGTCAACGGACCGGTGGCGCAGGAACTCGCCATCAATTCAGGTCACAGCGCGTTCGGCGCGGGCTGCCGGAGCAACGCAACTATCGGGCGCGCCGTGCGGCTGGCATTGGTCAATATCGGCGGCGCGGTTCCCGGGCTTGGCGACATGGCAACCGCCGGTTCTCCGGCGAAGTACACCTTCTGTGCCGCGGAAAACGCGGCGGCAAGCCCGTGGGAACCGCTGCACGTGGAATTGGGGTATCCCGCGGCTGTGAGCACGGTCACCGTGGTGGCCGCTGAAGGGCCTCACAATATCAACGACCACGAGAGTCTTTCCGGCAAGGGAATTCTCACCACGTTCGCCGGCAGCATCGCGAGCACCGGCGCCAACGATGTCTACCACCGGGGCACTCCGGTGCTCGCTTTCGGCCCGGAACACGCAGCGACGGTGGCATCAGATGGCTACTCCAAGGCCGACGTCAAGCGCTACCTGTTCGAGCACGCGCGCCTGCCGCTGAGCCGTTTTTCCGAGGAAAACATCGCGCGGCGCTTTCGCGCCAAGCCCGACTTGCCGTATGCGAACGCAAGTCTCGATACCCTGGTGCCAATGTGGCAGGCGGCGGAAGATTTGATCGTCGTCGTCATCGGCGGCGCGGGCAAGCACTCGGCATATTTGCCTACGTTCGGCACGACCCGCGCAGTCACCCGGGCGCTTAAAGATCGCGACGGCCGCTTCGTGCACTCGATTGAGGAACTGCGGACCGCGTAAGCGTTAGAGCGCTCAGCGGGTTTCGACCGCCACGGGTTGTCCAATCCGCAAGCCGAGCGTGGCGGCCGCGCTGCATGCGTTGCCGGCGATTTCGACGAGGCCGAGGCTGTTTTCGTACCAGAACATCTCGCCCGCCGGCACGGCGGAAAACACCCGGGCATGACCGAGCGGCCGGCCGGCTACGACGATGCGAGCACCGCGCGGCAGGTTCTGCGCGCGCAGCCCACTGAACGCGTTGCCGTAGTGGTCGATGTAAATGATTTCCTCCAGGTCGTTGCCGCCGAAATCAACCCCGAGTCGGGCGCCCGATTCCGCATTGCCCGCTGGAAATTCGCCGCACGCAATGGCTGCCGCGACCGGCGCAAACAGATCGCGGCCGTGGAACGATGCCGAAAGTTGCTCGGGCCGCCACGTGATGCGCCAGCAAGTGCACGCCTTGGCACGTGCGGCGAGTACCGACAGCAATCCGTTGTCGGGGCCGATGGTCCAGTTGTTGTCAGCAGTCAGCGCCACCGCATCGCGCGCGCCACCAACGCCGGGATCGACCACCGCCAGCGTCACGCTGCCTGACGGTAATTGCATCGAGACTGCGGCGAGCAGATGCGCGCCTGCGCGCACGTTGAATGCCGGCGCGTCGTGCAGCAGATCGATCACCGCCACCTGCGGTGCGTCCCGCTGCAGCACCGCCTTGACCTGGCCGGCGTACAGGTCCGCCGCGCCGAAATCGGTGAACAGAAAGATGCTCATCGCAAATAAAATTGCTCCGCGTGCCCTGCGCCTATCCCCACGGCAAAAACCATATTGATCCCCGTGGCAAGCCACGGGAAATTGCAATTGGTGTAGGGTGCGCTTGCGCACCATCCGGCAATCGGTGCGCAAGCGCACCCTACACCGCAATTCAGATTGCGGCGAGTTGCGTTGCAGTATCCGGTTCGGCGACGTTGACGACGTGGCTGCGGTAAATCCCCGGCAGCCGATTAAGCACCGCAGCCGCGCCGAGCATGTCGCCCGTCCGTATCGCGGCTGCGATCAGTTCTTCGCTCAGCAGCGCCATTGCCGGAACGGCAACGGCGGCGTAACTCAGGTGCCACGGCTCGGGGTACACCCCGCCGCGATACTCGCGATACGGCCGGAAAAAGCCGAAGCGCGCGCCGTTTTCGTCCAGCCACAGATGCAACCGGTGGAACACGCCGCCCGGCTCGACCTCGTCCGGCAGCAGGCGCACGCGATAGTCCGGCGGCAGCGCCGCGCGGTCGATCACGTCGATGTCACAACCCCAGTGGTGGCGGCTCGCGCCGGGCAGCGCGCTCCACGCGAGTATCGCGTCGATCATCTCCCCCGCGCCGAGGGTCGCAGTTTCGCGAATATTGCCGCGCGCGTCGTAGCACGGCCGCTCGCCGCGGAATTTCAGATTCCAGATCCGGCACTGCGCCGCGAAATCGCGAAAGCCGCTGCAAATCGCAAGCTCGATGCCCTCGCGCGCCGCCGCCTCCCGCAGCGCCAGGAACGGCTCGAGGACTGCCGGATGCAGCGCCGCGCCGAGATCGTCGCGCTGCACGACGTGCGTCCGCGCGCGACCGGTCAGTTCGAACTCGTTGAGCATGCATTCATTCTAAGGCGAATCGAACCGCAGATAAATGCGCTCATTATCGGGGTGAACGAGTGAACTCCCTCTCCCTTGATGGGAGAGGGAACCTGCTGCCTACTCTGCCGCGAATTGCTCCCTAGCCGCCCACAGAACTGTCTGACGAATCGTGAAACAAAAAAGCCGGCGCTCACTCAGCGCCGGCTTTTGATTGTCGCGGTTCCAGTTACGCCGCCTTGGTGGGCGTTTCTTGTTTGGTGTCCTCGCCGGGCTCGGGACGGTCCATGAGTTCCACCAGCGCCATCGGCGCATTGTCGCCTTTCCGGAAGCCGTATTTCAGGATGCGCAGATAGCCGCCGTTGCGCTTCGCGTAGCGCGGGCCGAGCTCGCCGAAGAGCTTCGTCACCATGTCACGGTCGCGCAGGCGGTCGAACGCGAGGCGGCGGTTGGCGAGCGACGGCGATTTGCCGAGCGTGAGTATCGGTTCCGCGATGCGCCTGAGCTCCTTCGCTTTGGGCAGCGTGGTCTTGATCACCTCGTGCCGCAGCAGCGACACGGTCATGTTGCGCAGCATCGCCAGGCGATGGCTGCTGGTGCGGTTGAGTTTTCTTAAGCCGAGACGGTGACGCATTGTTATACCCTCAAAATTTTCAGATCAGCTTTTCAAGACCGACCGGCGGCCAGTTCTCCAGCCGCATCCCGAGCGTCAGGCCCCGCGAGGCGAGCACTTCCTTGATCTCGTTGAGCGACTTGCGCCCGAGGTTGGGCGTCTTCAGCAATTCGGTCTCGGTGCGCTGAATCAAGTCACCAATATAGTAGATGTTTTCCGCCTTCAGGCAGTTCGCAGAGCGCACGGTGAGTTCAAGATCATCGACCGGCCGCAGCAGGATCGGATCGATCTGCTGGGCTTTGGGCTGCTCGATCTGCACCGGCGTGCCTTTAAGGTCGGCGAATACCACCAGCTGGTCGACCAGAATGCGGGCCGCATAGCGGATCGCTTCTTCCGGCTCGATCGCGCCGTTGGTTTCGATGTCGACGATCAGCTTGTCGAGATCGGTGCGCTGTTCGACGCGCGCCGAATCGACCTGGTAGCTGACGCGGCGCACCGGGCTGTAAGACGCATCCAGCACGATGCTGCCAACCGCGCGGCTGGAGGCGACTTCGAGCTGCTCGCCGCGGCTGGTGCGAACCGCCGCCGGCACGTAGCCGCGGCCATGCTCGACCTTGATCTGCATGTCGAGCTTGCCGCCTGCGGTCAGATGCGCGATCACGTGGTCTGCATTGACGATTTCGACGTCGTGCATCGCCTCGATGTCGCCCGCGGTCACCACGCCCTCGCCCTGTTTTCTGAGCGTCAGCGTCGCTTCCTCGCGGTTGTGCAGCTTCAGCACGATGCCCTTGAGGTTCAACAGGATGTCGACCACGTCCTCCTGCACGCCGTCGATCGTCGAATACTCGTGCAGAACGCCGCTCATCCTGACTTCGGTCGGAGCGTAGCCGGGCATCGACGACAGCAGCACGCGGCGCAGCGCGTTGCCGAGCGTGTGGCCGTAGCCGCGCTCGAACGGTTCCATCGTCACCTTGGCGTGGAACGGCGACAGGTTCTGCACGTCGATAATACGGGGCTTAAGAAAAGTACTGCTTTGCATGGCCTGATCCTCTGGCAATTATTTCGAGTAAAGCTCGACCACCAGCGACTCATTGATGGTGGAAGGCAGATCGGTGCGTTGCGGAAGGCTCTTGAACGTGCCTTTGAGCGCGGCGGTATCGACTTCGAGCCATTCCGGATAACCGCGGCCGGAGGTCGCCTCGAGCGCCGCCTTGATGCGCAGATGTTCCTTGGCCTTGGCGGCGACTTCCACCACGTCGCCGGGACGCAGCTGATAAGACGGGATGTTGACGCGCTTGCCGTTCACCAGGATCGCGTTGTGACGCACGATCTGGCGCGCTTCGGAACGCGAGGCGCCAAAGCCCATCTTGAATGCGATGTTGTCGAGCCGCGACTCGAGCATTTGCAGCAGGGTTTCGCCCGTGATCCCTTTCTTCTGCTCGGCGCGGTGGTAGGTGTTGCGGAACTGGCGTTCGAGCAGGCCGTAAATGCGGCGCAGCTTCTGCTTTTCGCGCAACTGCACGCCGTAGCCCGAGAGGCGCGTGTTTTTCTGTCCATGCTGACCGGGCGGATAGTTGCGCCGTTCGATCGCGCACTTGTCGGTAAAGCACTTGTCGCCCTTGAGGAACAGCTTTTCGCCCTCGCGGCGGCACTGGCGGCATTTTGCGTCAAGATTTCTTGCCACGTCCGGTTCTCCTTAAATGCGGCGCCGCTTGGGTGCACGGCATCCGTTGTGCGGCACCGGCGTGACCTCGGCGATGCTGGTGATCTTGAAACCGACCGCGTTGAGCGCGCGCATCGCGGATTCGCGGCCCGGCCCCGGACCCTTGATCCGGACCTCGAGATTCTTCACGCCGCATTCCTGCGCCTGCTTGCCCGCGCGCTCCGCGGCGATCTGCGCCGCGAACGGCGTGGACTTGCGCGAGCCTTTGAAACCGGCGGAGCCGGTGGTCGCCCACGACAGCGCGTTACCCTGGCGGTCGGTGATGGTTATGATGGTGTTATTGAAGGAGGCGTGGATGTGCGCGATGCCTTCCGCGACATTCTTCTTTACCTTCTTGCGAACCCGGGTGTTTGCTTTTGCCATTGAGTGTGCTTTCCGCTTTTAAACTTGCTATCCGGCCGTGACGGCCTTGATGATCTTGACCGCCGCTTTGCGCGGGCCCTTGCGGGTGCGTGCGTTGGTGCGGGTGCGCTGACCGCGCACCGGCAGGCCGCGGCGGTGACGCAATCCGCGCCAGGTGCCAAGATCCATCAGGCGCTTGATGTTCATCGAGACTTCGCGCCGCAGATCGCCCTCGATCGTGAACTTGGTAACCTGCTCGCGCAGCCTGTCCATTTCCGTATCGGACAAATCCTTGATCTTGGACGTGTTCTTGATGCCGGCAGCCGTGCAGATCAGGCGCGCGCGGCTGCGGCCGATACCGTACACCGCCGTCAGCGCAATCTCCGCGTGCTGATGGTTCGCAATGTTTACTCCACCGATACGGGCCATATTTTTCTACCTCGTTACGCCAAAACGTACGCCAAGAATCGAAAACTTGAAATTATAACCGGTTAATTTGCATAGGCAAACACAAAAAACGCGATCACCCCTGGCGCTGCTTGTGGCGCGGGTCCTTGCAAATGATGCGCACCACACCCTTGCGCCGGATGATCTTGCAGTTGCGGCAAACCTTTTTCACCGAAGCCCGTACTTTCATCATT
>JACPTJ010000111.1 GCA_016192835.1 Betaproteobacteria bacterium | reverse complement strand
GCGGTCGATCGATTTCCACATCAAGTCCTGCGACGCGGCCTCCACGGCATTCTCGATGATCGCCTTCATCTTCGACGGCAGCGCGTCGTACTTGGTCTTGTTGAACGTGATCTCGCACTGCTCGCCGCTCTGGTGGTAGCTCTGCAGCATGTAGACCTTGGAGACGTCGGCGAAGCCGAGGATGCGGTCGGAGGTGGCGTTGTTGAACTCGGCGGCGTCGAGGAGGCCGCGGTCCATCGCCGGCACGATCTCGCCGCCGGGCAGCGCGTTCACGGCGGCGCCCAGGCCCGTGAACAGGTCGATCGAGATGCCCACGGTGCGGAACTTGAGGCCCTTGAAGTCGGCCACCTTGGTGATAGGCTTCTTGAACCAGCCGAGCGGCTGCGTCCACATCGGGCCGTACGGGAACGACACGACGTTGGCGCCGATGGACTGGTAAACCTTTTGCAGCAACTCCTTGCCGCCGCCGTATTTGTGCCAGGACAGCAGCTGGTTGGCGTCCATGCCGAACGCGGGGCTCGATCCCCACAGGGCGAGCGCGTTTTGCTTGCCGTAGTGATAGACCAGCACGCCGTGCCCGCCGTCGAGGGTACCTTTCGATACCGCGTCGAGCAGGCCGAAAGCCGGCACCACCGCGCCGGCGGGCAGCACCTCGATCTTGAGGTCGCCGCCCGTCATGTCGTTCACCTTCTTGGCGAAATCGAGCGCGAACTCATGAAAGATGTCCTTGGTGGGCCAAGTGCTCTGCCAGCGCATGGTGATCGGGCCGGCCTGACCCCTCGCGATCATGGGAAATCCGGCAATCGCGGCGCCGGTTGTAGCAGCTGCAGCGCCGGTCAGAAACTTGCGGCGCGACGATACGTCAGGCTGGGCCTGCGTATTTTTCTTCAGGACTTGTTTGCTCATGATTGACCTCCTGGTTAATGGGTAGATTAGCTTCGGACGAACTCGTTGCAAGGCGGGTGGAAAAATCGCTTTTTTGGGTATTTTTACGGCGCGGATGCCTTGCGACAGGCGGATAATGCTATACCCGCCATGGGGCAAAATCAAGCACGGCGCGGCGAACCAGGAACGCTTTGCGGCGGGCAAAACCCCGCCGGGCCCGAATGCTTACAGCAAACTTACGCCGCGTGACCTGGCCGGCGCGGCAACTTCCATGCCCGGCGCCGGGGCAACCCCGTCTCTGCCCATGCCGCGATTCAGCTTGCGCCGCCCGGCTTGTTTTTCTTCAGCAGATCGACCAACGGCGTCAGAATATCGATCGGCACCGGGAAGACAATGGTCGTGCTCTTGTCGCCGGCAATGCTGCCCAGCGTCTGCAGGTAACGCAGTTGCATCGCCTCCGGTTGCCGCGCCAGCATCTGCGCGGCCTGCAACAGTTTTTCGGACGCCTGCAATTCGCCTTCGGCGTGGATCACCTTGGCGCGCCGGGTGCGTTCCGCCTCCGCCTGCTGCGCGATCGCGCGCACCATCGACTGGTCGATGTCGACGTGCTTGATTTCGACGGTCGCCACCTTGATGCCCCAGGCATCCGTCTGGATATCGAGAATTTTCTGGATGTCGAGGTTGAGCTTGTCGCGCTCGGCCAGCATTTCGTCGAGCTCGTGCTTGCCGAGCACCGCGCGCAGCGTGGTTTGCGCGAGCTGGCTCGTCGCCTCGAGGAAATTCTCAACCTGGATGATCGCCTTCTGCGGATCGAGCACGCGGAAGTAGAGCACCGCGTTGACCTTGACCGACACGTTGTCGCGCGAAATCACGTCCTGGCTCGGCACATCCATCACGACCGTGCGCAGGTCTACGCGCACCATCTGCTGAATCCCGGGTATCACCACGATCAGCCCGGGGCCCTTGACCTTCCAGAAGCGCCCCAGCATGAACACCACGCCGCGTTGGTACTCGCGCAGGATGCGGAACGCGGAAAAAGCCAGAATGACAATGATGACGATGACACTCAGCCAGCCGAATTCCCAGATCATGATTTGCCTCCATCATTGAGTTTCGTGCAAATGCATGACAGTCCATTTGCACCTCGAATCTCCCTTCTCCTCTCGGGAGAAGGGCGGGGATGAGGGATGAGCATCGTCACGTGTTATGACGATGCTCAACAGGTTGTGCCGGCTCCACGCTCAGCGTGAGCCCCTCGCGCGCCACCACGCGGACTTTCTGCCCGCGCGCCAGCGGGGTGGCGCTGCGCGCCCACCAGTTTTCGCTGTGGGCGCGCACCCAGCCTTCGCCGGCGAAGTCTTCCAGCACCTCGCCGGTGGCACCGATCAGTTCCTCGCGCCCGCTCACCACCGGACGCCCCCGCGCCTTGACCGCCATCGCCACGATCAGGAACACGAGTGCCGCGCTCGCCAGCGAAATCCCGATCACCAGCGGCAGCATCACTTGGTATCCGGCGGCGGCCGCTTCCGGCTCGACCAGAATCACCGCGCCGATCACGAGCGCAATGGCCCCGCCGATGCCGAGCGCGCCAAAGCTCGGCACGAATGCTTCGGCCACGATGAAGGCAATGCCGAGCAGGATCAGGCCAAGGCCGGCGTAATTGATCGGCAGCAGGTGGAACGCGAACAGCGCGAGCAGCAGGCAAATCGCGCCGACGACGCCGGGCAGGACGAAACCCGGATTGGAAAACTCGAATATCAGGCCGTAAATGCCGACCATCATCAGGATCAGCGCCACGTTCGGGTCCGCGATTACCGCGAGCAATTGGCTGCGCCAGTCGGGCTCGAGCGCCACGACCGCCGCGTCCTTGAGTTTCAGCACGTGCTCCTTGCCGTCCACCGTCACGCGCCTGCCCTCAAGCTGCCTGAGAAGATCGCTCACGTCCTGCGCGATCACATCGATCACCTTGAGCTTGCGCGCTTCCTCCGCCGACAGGCTCACCGCTTCGCGCACCGCCCGCTCGCCCCACTCGGCGTTGCGGCCGCGCAACTGCGCGAGACCTCGGATGTAAGCTGACGCATCGTGCACCTGCTTGCGCGTCAGGGCGTCTTTGGCCGCCGGCTCGCTCTTGCGGGATTCCTTCGCCGTGCCGTCTTTCTGCTTCCCGCGATCGCCTCCCGCGGGTTTGCCTGGTGTGGACTCGGGTTCGCGCTGGGGGCCGATCCCGATTTGAACCGGCGTTGCGGCCCCCAGGTTAGTCGCCGGCGCCATCGCTGCCACGTGGCTGGCGTAAAGAATGTAAGTACCGGCGCTCGCGGCACGCGCGCCGCCCGGCGCAACGAATGTCGCGACCGGGACCGGCGAAGCGAGAATTTCCTTGATGATCTTGCGCATCGAGGTATCCAGACCGCCCGGCGTGTCGATTTTCAGCACGACCAGTGCCGCCCCCTGGTCCGCGGCTTGCGCGATACCGCGCACGACGTAATCGGCGGTCGCCGGACTGACCGCGCCGTCGAGCGTCAATACCACCACCGGCGCCGGCGCGGCAAGCACTCCCAGCGGCCACCCCGCGAGCAGCAACACACGACAAAGACGAATGAGCCACATACCCCGTTCGGCCGAGCCAGGCCTCCCGTTGATAAATACGAAACCGCACGACAGTATGGTTTCGCGCGACGCTCCCTTCGCCCCTCCGGGAGAGCGGTTGGGGGTGAAGGATCGCGCCCCGACGCCATGCCGCACGGCGTGTCCAGTTACAATCTTATGCCGTTTGTCGACGCTTGGCGATGGGTGTCGAACGTGGTAGAAGTCAATATAGTGGGAGTGTTTGGCAGAGGGGTATCATTGAAGCGTCACGGTTTTGGCTGATCCGCGCATGCACCTATCCTTGCGATTCGTGATTCCGCTCGCCATGGTCCTGGCGGCAATCGCCTATGCGGTGATTCCGCTGGTCGACAAGCTGACGGTGCAATGGTCCGTGCGCGATCTCGATATCCGGTCGGCCTTCGTCGCGAATACCGTTCAGGACTCGCTGCTGGAGCTAATACGCGCCGGGACGCGGAACAAGATGGTGGCCTTTTTCAGCAGAATCACCCAGGACGAGCGCCTTTTCGCCATCGGTTATTGCAGCGACGGCTCCCAGCAACAAATCGTCGCCACCCGGACGCTGCCGCCAGGTCTTTCCTGCAAGAACATCGAAAAGTTCCGGGATCCCGGCGCGCGCGTGCTGGAAAGCCCACGAGGCCTTCTGCATGTTTCCGTACAGGACGTCGAGCAGGAGGGGGCGCGGCTCGGCAGGCTCGTGCTGGTGCACGACATGAGCTTCATCCAGCGCCGCAGCGAGGAGACCAAAAAATACCTCTTCTACTTCTTCGTCGGCCTCGCGGCCATCGTTTCGCTGGTCACGGTCATTATTGCCCAGCTGAGCTGGCGCGGCTGGATGCAGGGATTCCGCGCCTTGCTGCGGGGCGAAGGACTGTTGCGCCCCGCGGAAAAAATCAACGTCCCTGAATTGCGGCCGCTGGCGAGGGACCTGCGCTCGCTCATC
>JACPTJ010000110.1:1837-3415 GCA_016192835.1 Betaproteobacteria bacterium | reverse complement strand
TGAGACGAACAGCCGGCTGTCGATGGCGGCCAGCGCGTATTCCACGAGGTCGGATTCGCTCACGGCCTCCTTCGGCCGCAGGCCGAGAAACTCGAAAACGTATGGGTCGCGGATGGCCAGTTTGGGCTCGGCCTGTTCGGCGGCGGCGTGGGCCAGCGCGGCGAGTTTTTCCTTGTCCGCGGAAAGCCCAGACCGCTCGAAATACAGAGTCGCGACCTGTCGCTTCAGCGCTCGCACCGACCAGTTGCCACCGATGCATTCCACCTCGTAGAAATCGCGTTTGAGCGGGTCGTCGATGGCGATCAGCTCGGCAAAATGACTGAATGAGAGTCTGGTGAAGAGCTTTCCCACCGCAACGCCCGATCGGGGAGACGCCCCCTCCCGAATCCGCCCTGGCCGTCGCGGCCTCAATTTGGCAGACAGTGTCTGCCAAATTGAGGCGGGCAGCAGAGCAGATGCGGATTTGGCAGGCAGCGCCTGCCAAATGTTCTCGTAGGTCAGGAAGAACTGTCGGTAAAGCCGCAACGAACGCGCAGCCATGTCCTCGACACCCCTGGTCGTGAGCGCATCGGACAGGGATTCCAGCAACCGCGCCCCATACTTCGCGCGATCCGCGCCGTTCTGCTCATACTCGACGATGTAGCAACCGATCGCCCAGTTGCGCAGGGTGAGGCTGCTCTCCCGGGCGAATCGCGCTACGTGCCATACCGTGTTCCTCAGTGATAATCGACGATTTCGACATTGACCGGCCCCGGTGGGTCGTCAACCCGCTGCCGCGTGTTCCCGCGTATGCGCGCGCAGGTCGGCCGCGATTTTGAGCAGGATCAGCAGCGCGAGCGCGGGCGCCGGCGTTTTCAGCAGCATCGCGAGCGCACCGCCGAAGATGATCGTCAGGTGCATCACGATGATGCGTTTGTACGGCGCGGCCATCAGGTTCTGTACCGTCGCGCCGGCGTACTCGCGCTGGCCGAGGAAATTCACCGCGAACGAGACGCCGTGGCTCGCGAAAAGCGCCGCCAGCGCTGGCCACAGCGGCATGAACAATCCGGTGAGCGCCGCTTGCACGCCGGGCTCGGGGCCGCCTCCGGTGAAACCGTCGAGGAACAATCCATACACGAACATGAAATGCACCGCCATGAAGCCGCCGAAATGTCCCACGAAGAACGGCACGGCGAACAACGCGGCCCACTTGCCGGCGACCGCCATCTTGAGCGCGGCGTAGAAACCGATAATCGCGCTCTCGCTCCAGAACAGCACCATCACGTCGCCGAGTTTCCACTGGCCGAGCAGCACCCCCGCGAGCGGCACCAGATTGGCGGCGAGCAGCGCGAGCGCAGAGGGCGAGGTGAGCGCGAGCGGTTGCGGCGCGGGCAGGTTCGCCGGAACCGCAGACTGCGGCGGCACAGCTGCGTCCCTCCGTGCGGGTTCAGCGGGCATGATGATCGTCGCAGGCGCCGCGCTACGGATCGTCGCGATCAGTTTTTCCGCGTCGGCGCGCGGCATCGAATCGCCGAGCCCGCAGCTGCCGTTGCCGTAATCGAAGCGTATGCGCACGGTTTCGGCGCTGCCGGAGTGCTC
>JACPTJ010000110.1:0-1799 GCA_016192835.1 Betaproteobacteria bacterium | reverse complement strand
GATTCGCCGTAGAACAGCAGCAGCACCGTCAATGCGCCCAGGATAAACACGCCCACCGACCAGCCGATGATCCAGAACACCTCGAACAGCATGGCCGAGAGGTGGAACACGCTGCGTAGCCCCTGCGGGTGCAGGTTCGCGACCTGCACCCACAGCACGCCCGCAAAGACCGCGAACATAGCCCCAACGATGAGTCCCGCCGGCCACATCCGCCGGGCGGGAAGCTCAAGCGGCGTCGCGCCGGCGGGATCATCCCGCAAGGCGACGCGGAAACGTTCGGGCCGCGCTTTGAGCATGCGGCAAGTCTAGCGCGGCGGCGCGATAACCGTTAGTTTGCGCTAGTTTTTTTCAGCGCCGGCGGTCGTTTCCATACTCGAGCCTCAACTCGACGCTATAGCGAAAACGGTTTGCAGGGTACACGCTCATCGTTATTTCAAACACCGTGTCGTCGTTCCCGACGTAGTGACGCAGTATGGCCAACCCCGACGAACCTGGCTTCACCCGCAACGCCTGCGCCGCTTCTTTCGGGATCGCCATCGCGCCGATCTCCTGCCTCACCTTTACGGTCTTGATGCCATAATGCTGCTCGACGAGTGCGTAGATGGGAACCTGACGCCGGCCGATCTGGGCCGTGACGGCACCGTAATCCGTGTCGATATATACCTGCTTCCAGGCGATCGGCTCGCCCGACTTCGCGTAGCGAACGGCTTCTATGAGCTGCCACCGGTGGGCCTCATCGGCGCCAGGCAGCGGGGTTAGGGCGTCTTTTGCTTGGATGACTTTGCGGCGGACCACCTTGAGCTGAGTGTTCTTGACGTATTCCCACAGGTCGGGAATCGCGTCCATAGCGAGCACGTAGCGCGACGCCACGGTGGACGACTGGACGCGGGTCCCGACTCCCTGATGCCGGGCAACGAGACCGAGGTCTTGCAGCACGCGTGTCGCTTCGCGTACCGTGTGGCGGCTCGCCTTGTGGGTGGCGCACAACCCCGCCTCGCTTGGAAGGAACGTGCCGACGGCATACGTACCATCGCCTATGGACTGCGTAATCTCCTCGGCTATCGCCAGATAACGCGGCTTGCGCGCGTCGAACAAACCTTTGCTCATTTTGGCCACGCGGTATTCGTCCCATTTGACATGCGTTAAACACGAGTATATCGTGATCGTGTCCAGTTGTCCGGACAAGTCACTTAAGGAGGATCCTTATGTCGTCGCTTAGTCTCACGATAGTCAGCCCTTTAGCCGAGTACCTGGACGAGACCACTCCCGACAGCACGATCGCGCCCCGGCCAGCTACGCTCGACGGGAAGGTGGTCGGGCTGTTACCGAACTGGCGCCCTTCGGCGGTCCATATTCTAAAGGCAATCGGCACTCTGCTCCAGGAACGCTACCGCCTGAAGGCGTTGGTCATGGAGCAGCCGGTACGGGAAATACCATTGCGCGACGGTAAGCTGCTCGATACCTTAGGCGGGAGACTCGACGAGCTTTCGCGGCGCGTGGATGTGGTGATAACCTCCACCGGTGACTGAGGGGCGTGTACGACGTGGTGTAGCCACGTCACGGCGGCCTTGGAACAACGCGGTATTCCGGCGGTAATGATCGCCACGGACACCTTTTCGCATTTCGCACGCCGTATGGCGTCTACGCAGGGATTCCCTTACGTTATTATCGCCGAGACATCGAATCCTATCCGGCAGCTTGAACCTGAAGCATTGCGCCCACGTGCCGAAGCGATGATAGGCACAGTCATAGACGGCCTTACCCTGCCACCGGTCGAGATCAAGCACCGGTTGAAGGAC
>JACPTJ010000109.1 GCA_016192835.1 Betaproteobacteria bacterium | reverse complement strand
TGCGACGCGGCAACGCTGCTTCCCGTGGCGGGTTCGCAAGCCGCAATTCAGGCGCTGCCGCGGCTGCGGCCTCGTTCCAGGGTGCTGCTGGCCGAATTGACCTACAACGAATATGCCGCGGCGTGGCAACGGCACGGCCACGAGGTCGAACTGTTTTCTCGCCACTATGACGAGATCGATCGGATCGGGAAACCTGCGGCGGCGGTTCAGGCGATCTGGTCAGCGTACACGGTTGCTGAGCTGACCAACCGGATCGCGGCGTTCAAGCCGGACGTGGTCCACGCCCATAATACTTTCCCGCTGATCTCCCCTTCGCTGTATGCGGCCGCTGCGCGGGCGGGGGTTCCGGTCGTGCAAACGCTGCACAACTTCCGCTTGCTTTGTCCCCAGGCGATGTTCTTGCGCAATGGCCACGTGTGTGAAGACTGCCTCGGCAAGTTCCCCTGGCGAGGTGTTCTGCATCGCTGCTATCACCGATCGGCGACGAAGACTGCGGTTCTTGCGTCGATGATTGGCGTGCACCGGGCGATCGGTACCTACCGGAGCAAGGTAAGCCGTTACATTGCGCTGACGGAGTTCAGTCGGTCCAAGTTCATTGCAGGCGGGTTAGCGGGCGAGCAGATTTCCGTCAAGCCCAATTTTGTTGATGTGCCAGTGCCTGAAAATGAGCGGCAGCGCTCGGGAGCGTTGTTCGTCGGCCGGTTATC
This sequence comes from Betaproteobacteria bacterium, assembly GCA_016192835.1. GTDB lineage: Bacteria > Pseudomonadota > Gammaproteobacteria > Burkholderiales > SG8-41 > PALSA-1004. The sequence goes on along the minus strand of JACPTJ010000109.1, from coordinate 3,526 downwards.
GCCCGAGAAAGGGACGCGTGTTCTTGCGCGCGCTGCTGCGACCCGCGGGCATTCAGTCATCGATGTCATCGGTACCGGTCCGGAACAGTTGTCATTGGAAGCCTCGCCGGGTATCCGCCTGCTCGGATGGCAGGTCCCGGACGCGATTTATTCCCGCATGCGCGAGGCTGCCTATCTTGTGGCGCCCAGCATTTGCTATGAGAATTTCCCCCGCACTATCGTGGAGGCTTTTGCCTGCGGCCTCCCCGTGATTGCCAGCCGGCTGGGTGCCATGGCTGAAATCGTTCGAGATCGTGAAACCGGTCTGCTGTTCGAGGCAGGCAATGCCGACGATCTCGCGAGGAAGATGGCGTGGGCCGAGGAAAATCCCGTCGCCATGCGGGGGATGGGTGTGACAGCGCGTCGGGAGTACGAGGGCAAATATACGCCGGAGACGAATTACAAACAGCTCATGCTAATCTATTCCGATGCCATTGCAGTGGCGCGGCCACGGGAAAGAAAATTATGAGCGGTGAAAACGTCCGGCGCGGGGCGCACGTACTCGGCGCTTTCGTCGATGCGCTGACCTGGGACGAAGCGTTAGCGCGCATTTCCGCGTGGGCCGCGGCGCGCGAATCGCGCTACGTGTGCCTTTGCAACGCGCATATGGTGGTCACCACCATGCAGGACCAGTATTTTCTGCGGGTCGTGAATGAAGCGGATATGGCGACGCCCGATGGCATACCGGTCGCCTGGATGCTGCGGCGGCTGGGGTTCCGCGAGCAGCAGCGGATGAGTGGCGCTAACCTCATGTGGCGGTATCTTGCGCTGGCCGAGGCGCGCGGCGACGCGGCTTATTTCTACGGCGGCACCGACGCGACGCTGACCCTGCTGTCGGCAAGGCTGCGGGCGGCGTTTCCAGGATTGCGTATCGCAGGTACCTATTCGCCACCGTTCCGCCCGCTGACGGCAGAGGAAGACGCCGAAAGCGTGGCGCGCATCAATGCATCGGGGGCTGGAGCGGTGTTTGTCAGCCTTGGCTGTCCGAAGCAGGAGACATGGATGGCGGCGCATCGAGGCCGCATTCGAGCGGTGATGTTTGGTGTCGGCGCCGCGTTTGAGTGGTACGCCGGCGTCCTCAACCGGGCACCCTTGTGGATGCAGCGCTGGGGCCTCGAGTGGCTGCATCGGCTGTGTTCCGAGCCGAGACGCCTGTGGAAGCGCTACCTGGTGACCAATACCCTGTTTATTCTGGGCGCGTTTCGCCAACTGCTTTTCGGTTGGCAAAAAGGCCGATAATCCTGTTTTTTGAATCCACCCTGCGGCAGTTATGATCCTTATCACCGGCGGCACCGGCTACATCGGCTCCCACACGGTCGTCGAGCTGATGGCGGCAGGCTATGAAGTCTTCATCGTCGACAATCTTTGCAACAGCAAAGCTTCGGTGCTCGACCGCATCGAGCGCATCGCCGGCCGGCGGCCGGGATTCGCGCAGATTGACGTGCGCGACCGCGCCGCTTTGCGGCAGCTTTTCTCCGCGCATCGCTTCGATGCCGTAATTCACTTCGCCGGCCTGAAGGCGGTGGGGGAATCGGTGGCGAAGCCGCTCGCGTATTACGACAACAACGTCTCGGGTAGCGTGGTGTTGTTCGAGTGCGCGGCCGAAGCCGGCATTCGGACGATTGTGTTTTCCTCGTCGGCGACGGTGTATGGCGAGCCCGCCAGCGTGCCGATCCGTGAAGATTTCGCGCTGTCGGCGCACAATCCTTACGGCCGCTCGAAGCTGATGATCGAGGAAATCCTGCGCGATCTGGCGAAAACCGATGCCGGCTGGCGCGTCGCGCTGCTGCGCTACTTCAATCCGGTAGGCGCGCACGCCTCCGGCCTCATCGGCGAAGACCCGAACGACATTCCGAACAACCTGATGCCCTATATTGCGCAGGTTGCAGTCGGAAAGCTGAAGGAATTGCCGGTGTACGGCGCCGATTACCCGACGCCGGACGGCACCGGGGTGCGCGATTACATCCACGTCGTGGACCTCGCCCGCGGCCACCTGGCGGCGTTGAACGCGTTGCGCGGGCATTCCGGCGTGATGACCGTGAACCTGGGCACCGGGCGCGGCTACAGCGTGCTGGAAATGGTGCGGGCATTTGCCGCCGCGAGCGGCAAGCCCGTGCCCTATCGCATCGTGGCGCGCCGGCCCGGAGACACCGCCCAGTGCTATGCGGACCCGACGCTCGCTCTTGCGACGCTCGGCTGGAAGGCAGAGCTCGATATCGATGCGATGTGCGCCGACACCTGGCGCTGGCAGCGGTGGGCCGCTGAGAATCTGTAATCACTTTTTGACTTCAAGGATCAGGCATGAACCTGCAACCCGTAATCCTGTGTGGCGGCTCAGGCACGCGCCTGTGGCCGCTGTCGCGCGAACAGTACCCGAAGCAGCTCCTGGCGCTGACGGGCAAGGAGACGATGCTGCAGGCAACGGCGCGCCGCGTCGACGCTACACTCGCCGGCGCGGGCACGCACGTGCTGGCGCCGATCGTGGTGGGCAACGAGGACTATCGCTTCATCACTGCGGAGCAATTGCGGCAGGTCGGCGTGACGCCGGCTGCGGTGGTGCTCGAGCCGGTGGGCCGCAACACGGCGCCGGCATTGGCGCTCGCGGCGCTCGCGGCGCTTGATGGCGGCGACGATCCGGTGCTGGTGGTGATGCCGGCCGATCACATCATCGACGACGTCAAGGCGTTCCGCGCTGCGGTTGCGCGTGCGGCAACTTATGCCGAAGCGGACAAGCTGGTGACTTTCGGCATCCGCCCCACGTGCGCCGAGACCGGGTACGGATACATCTGCGCCGGCGCGGCGCTGGCAGGGCCGGGAGGCGGCCGGATGATACACGCTTTCGTCGAGAAGCCGGATGCGCCGACAGCCGAGCGCTACCTCGCTTCCGGAGAATATCTTTGGAACGCGGGCATTTTCGTCATGCGCGCTTCGGTCTGGCTCGAGCGGCTGGGCGCGCTGCGGCCCGAGATCGTAGCGGCATGCCGTGCAGCCTTCGAGGCGCGCAGTTCGGACCGGGACTTTCTGCGCGTGGGGCGAGAGGCATTTAGCGCCTGCCCCGCGGATTCGATCGATTATGCCGTGATGGAAAAACTGGCAACCGGAGACGGCGTGGTGATTCCATTTGCCGCAGGCTGGTCGGACGTGGGTGCGTGGGACGCGCTCTGGCAGATCGATGGCAAAGACAGCGACGGCAACGTGCTGCGCGGCGACGTGATGGCCGTGAATACGCGCGACACGCTGGCGATCTCGCAGTCGCGGCTGGTGGCCTGTGTCGGGCTTGTCGATGCGGTGGTGGTGGAAACCCCGGATGCGGTGCTGGTCGCGCACAAGAGCCGCATGCAACAGGTCAAGGAAGTGGTGGCGCGGCTCAAGCGCGAGGGCCGCACGGAAGCGGATGCGCACCGCAAGATCTATCGGCCGTGGGGTTACTACGACAGCATCGACGCCGGCAATCGCTTCCAGGTCAAGCGCATCGTGGTCAATCCGG
>JACPTJ010000108.1 GCA_016192835.1 Betaproteobacteria bacterium | reverse complement strand
ATCACTTCGACGCCCTGCTGGGACAGGCGCTCGTGCACATCCGGCTGCCGCAGGATTCCAATGATGTCCTTTGCAAGCTTGGCGATGATTGCCGGCGGCGTATTGGTTGGCACGACCATACCGTACCAGGCGCCGCCCTCAAAGCCGGCGAAGGCGGACTCCGCAATGGTGGGAATGTCGGGCGCCAGCGCCGATCGTGTGCTGGTCGATATGCCATAAGCGCGCAAGCGTCCGGTCTTGATGTGCGGCAGGGCAACGGCAGGTATCACGAACATCAGTTGGATTCTCCCGGGCAGCAGATCGTTCATGGCCGGAGCGACGCTTTTGTACGGCACGTGAACGACATCGATCTGCGCCATCGAATAGAACAACTCGCCCAGAAGGTGCGACGGCCCTCCCTTTCCGGACGATGCATAGCTCAGGCTGCCGGGAGAGGATTTTGCCAGGGCAACAAGCTCCCGGATATTCTGCGCGTTGACGCCGGGGTGTCCCACCAGGATAAATGGCGAGGATGCGAGTTGCGTAACAGCCGCGAAGTCTCTGACCGGATCGTAGCCCAGTTTCTTGTGAACGCTGACCGCGATTGCGTTCGCGATATTGAACTGGAAGACGGTGTAACCGTCAGGCGCTGCGCGGGCGCTGATCTCGGCCGCAATGTTCGCGCCCGCGCCGGGACGATTGTCGATAACAACCGGCTGCCCCCACATATCCGTGAGCTTTTGTCCAAGCAGGCGGCCCACCAGGTCGGCCCCGCCTCCCGGTGCAAATGGAATGATGAAACGCACCGGTTTGCTCGGATAAGATTGTGATAACGCAAAGACCGGCACGCCCAAACCAACCAGCAGAACCATCAAGCGAGACCAAGGTTTCATGGCCACCCCTCCTCAATAACCGTTATCTGGCAAGCTGCCCTCCCGCTGCCCTGACTCGCCAGTGTAGCAAATTACGTCCACGCTACCGTTCGCTTTAATCAAGAATTGATCTATAGTTCCGTTTTCCGCAAATCGATCGCGCCAAACGACCGGCTGAAGCACTGACAAATGAGCTTGGGAACGATATTCGCCGACCTGTCCCATTTCGGCCTGATCCGGTTTTCCGGTGACGAGGCGCAGCAATTCCTCAACGGCCAGTTGAGCTGCGACGTCAACAGTCTTGAACCGCTGCATGCCCGCTACGGCAGCTATAGTACGCCGAAAGGCCGAATGCTCGCGAGCTTTCTTCTATGGCGCGAGGCGGGTGTTTTTTTCATGCAGTTGCCGGCGAGCGTGCGCGAGGCGACGCAGAAGCGGCTTGCGATGTACATCCTGCGCTCCAAAGTCAAGGCGGAGGATGCGAGCGGCGCGCACGTTATGTTCGGAGTGGCGGGCAAAGATGCCCGCGCCATCCTCACGCCCCTGTTTGCCGAACTGCCTGCCGAGCCGCTCGCGCTCACGAGTGCCGATGGCGCATGCCTGCTGCGGCTTTCGGCCGACCGCTACCAGATCATCGCCTCGCCCGAACGCGCGCCGGCGTTGCGGAATGCCGTCGCGAGGGACGCAGCACCGGTCGGACCTGCGGTGTGGGATTGGCTGGACATCAGGGCCGGCATCCCATTCATCACGCCCGCGACGCAGGACCAATTTGTGCCGCAGATGGCGAACCTCGATGCGATCGGCGGCGTGAGCTTCAATAAAGGCTGCTACCCCGGTCAGGAGATCGTCGCGCGGATGCATTACCTGGGGCGGCTCAAGCAGCGCATGTATTTGGCCAGCGTGGCAGCAGATGAAGCGCCCCAGCCGGGAGACAAACTGTACAGCGCCGACACGGGAGAGCAGTCCTGCGGCATGATCGTCAATGCGGCCGCAGCGCCTGACGGTGGCTTCGACATGCTCGCCGTGATGCAGATCGAGAGCGCGCAGCGTGGCGAAGTCCACTGGAAGTCGCCGGACGGACCGCGGCTCAAATTCAGCGATCTGCCGTATAAATTTTGATCGCTAGGCGGTCACTCGATGCGGATCGCGGCCTCCTGAATGATCTTCGCCACGTTCGCCGCCTCGGCGCGCGTGAAGGACACTGGATCAAATGTCATATTCATACTATATTTATTACCGCGTCGATCCGGCGCAGACCGCAGCGGCTGAGTCCCGGATCAAACAACTGCTGGTTGCGGTTGAAAAAGCAACTGGAACCGCGGGCCGGCTCATGACAAAACGCGGTGAACCTAATCTCTGGATGGAAGTCTATGAAGGTGTCGCCGACGAGGCGAAATTTGAATGGGAACTTGCGGCAGCCGTGAACCAGTGCCAAGCCACCGCGTTTCTGCAGGCCGGTGGCGGGCGACATATTGAATGCTTTGAAACTTAGCCCCCTCACCCTGACCCTCTCCCCCTGAAGGGGGCGAGGGAAATTTTGACTATGTGTCTGATCCTGATTGCGCACAAGGTGCATCCGAACTATCCGCTGGTGCTGGCGGCAAACCGCGATGAGGCCTACAGCCGCCCCACCGCTCCCGCGGCATTCTGGGATGACCATCCGCAGATCTATGGCGGGCGCGACCTCGAAAAGGGCGGCACCTGGCTTGGGATCACGCGCGAGGGCAGAATCGCGGCGGTCACCAATTTCCGCGACGGCTACGCGGCGAAGAACGGCACGCGCTCGCGCGGTGAACTGGTCAGCAACTTCCTGCGCGGCAGTCAGCAGACAGCGGAATACGTCCGCCGGATCTGCCGTGACGCCCATGCCTACAACGGTTTTAACCTGATCGCGGGCGATCTTGACGAACTGTATTACGTCTCAAATCGCGGCAGCCACGTCGCCGCAATTGCGCCGGGCATACACGGCCTCAGCAATCACCTGCTCAATACGCCGTGGCCCAAAGTCGAGCGGGGCAGGGAAATCCTCGCCGACCTGCTGCAGCATGACACACAGGAATTGATCGACGGATTGTTCGCAGTGCTCGCGGACCGCGCGATTGCGCCCGACCACGCGCTGCCCGATACCGGCGTCGGGGTGTCCAGGGAGCGCACCTTGTCTCCCGCGTTCATCATTTCGCCCTCCTACGGTACCCGCTCGTCAAGCGTGGTGCTGGTCGATAATCACGGCCAGGTGATTTTCGTCGAGCGCAGCTTTGGCGAGCGCGGCAGGCCCGGCAAGTCGGTGACCGGCCGTTTTGCGCTGGAAACCGCGCCTACACCTGCTTCGGTCTGAGCAGCGCGAGCCGCATAGAGCGGTGAGGTATGCCCGCCTCCATGAATTATAATGGCGCCCTCGGCGAACGCTACAGTGCGGGTACGATTCGATGCAAAGTCTCTGGAACAACGAGGAAGCTGCCGGTTATGCAGGGGATCTGGCGCAGCGCGTCTATACTTCGCGCCTGCTCGGCCGCGACAAGTCGCTGGTGCAACACGGCGGCGGCAACACTTCCGTCAGGCTCCGCGAGCGCAATCTCGTCGGCGACGAGGAAGAGATACTCTACGTCAAAGGCAGCGGCCAGGACCTCGAGTTCATCGAGGAAGCCGGCTTCGCGCCAGTACGGCTGGCGCATGTGCTCAGGCTCGCGCAGCTCAAGACACTGAGCGATCCGCAGCTCGTTAACGAACTGCAGACGCACCTCACGCGCGCTGCGTCGCCCGCGCCGTCGGTCGAAACCATCTTGCACGCGCTGTTGCCGCACAAGTACGTCGACCACACCCATTCCGGCGCCGTGCTCGCAGTAACCAACACCGTTGATGGCGAAAAGCGCATTGCCGAAATCTACGGCGACCAGGTCGTCGTTATTCCCTACGTCATGCCGGGTTTCAATCTCGCACGGTTGTGCGCAGAGCTGATCCAACTGGTCGACCGCGCCGAGCGCTATCTCGCACGGCACAATGCGTGGAGCCTCGAGCATGCGGTGAGCAGCGCCGGTGAGCCCCCGCTGCGCGCCGAAATTGCGGCGCTGCGCCTGCGGATTTCGCACTGCGCCGGCAATCCGATGGTAATGACCACGCACAAGGACGCACGCATCGCGTCGTTCGTGCAGCGCACCGACATCGCGACCGTCTCGCAGCAAGGACCGGTGACGCCCGATCATGTGATCCGCACCAAGCGCCTGCCGATGCTGGGACGCGATGTTGAAGCCTACGCGCAGGCATACCGTGCCTATTTCGGGCAATACGCACCGCACGCGAAGGAAACCAAGAGCATGCTCGACGCGGCGCCGCGCGTGGTGCTCGACGCGAGCCTCGGGATGTGCGCAGCCGGACGCTCGACGCACGATGCGGCGATCGTCTCGGATCTCTATCGCCAGACCATGGATGTGATCGAGCGCGCGACGCGACTCGGCGGCT
>JACPTJ010000008.1 GCA_016192835.1 Betaproteobacteria bacterium | reverse complement strand
GTAGGCTGATACGGCCAGTCCCGGAGATCGATGCGGTCGGGAAACGCGTCAAGCGTGCGTTTCGAGGCGAGCGCGGAAGCGTTGCGAGACGCGGCACGATGCTTGGCCATGAGTGATCCCCCCTTTTGGGTGTCGAGCCTCGGACAGCATACGCCACAAACCATCCGCATTGCCATTGGCGGGACAGGCCCTCAGGTTTCCCCCGCTTGTCGTATATCCATCGCAAACAATCCCGGGCTGATTAGAGCCAGCCCTCTTCCCGGTGTATACTGTTCACAATCTGCGGCATCCATCGAGGTGGATGATTCATAAGATAAGCGGTTATGGCAATGGTAAAAGGAGAGCACGGTAATGATGATGAGCATCACTCAACTAAAGAAGGTTTCACTCGCTGCGTTCCTGGTTGCTGCCAGTCTGTCCTTGGGCGGGTGCGGAGAACTCTACGAGCGCGCTGATTTCGTCACGAATGTTCAGGGCAAGTCCGATGTAGAAGTCCGAAAAGCTGTCGGCAAGCCCGCTTCGATCGACGCCAGCAATCCCGGGCGCGTGACCTGGACTTATACTTCGACGACCTTCGACTTGGGTAATGGTAACAAGAGAGACGCCAGGACGGTGGTCGTGTTCAAGCCCGAGGCCGCAGGCGGCAAGCTGAGAGCGGCCGAGATATTGTACGAATAGCGCCCCGCCTGCTCGTTCCGTTTATTCCGCGGTGAGGAGTAAAGCATGAACGCAAAACTACGCAGTGTGGTTGGCGGTTTGTGCCTGAAACGATCCTGAATCCCCGCTGTTGGTCGCTTCTAACCTTGCTGGCCATCGGCTTGCCGGTGTCGGCTGCGCAGCTTTATTTTGTGGATGCGCACAGCCAGATCGATGAGGGCGTGGCGGCCGAGACGGTGATATCGCTGATGGATGAGAACGATGTTCGCGCGACCATTCTGGCGACGCGCGGTAAACCCCGTCCTGAGACGGTCGCGGATTTGTCGGATCGCTACCCCGGCAGGATCGTTCCCTCGGTACGCACAAAAGGACGGAATATTTCCGCCGAGGACCAGGCACGCAGCGGCCGGTACCGCGCGATGTCGGAAGTGCTGCTTTATCACGCGCGGAAGGGCAGCAGGGCGCCCGAGGTCGTGCAAATGCCTTCAAGCATGGCCACACGCAACGCCCTGGCACTGACGCGGGAAATGGGCTGGCCGTTTGTCATGCATATCGAATTCGCTTCACTTCCGCAAGACCGCGCGAAGCAGTACATGGGGGAAACGGAAGATCTCCTGTCCTCGAACCCGGATCACAACTTCGTGCTGATTCACATGGGCCAGCTTCCGGCGAAGGAGGCGGAGCGACTGCTGTCCAAATATCCCAATCTGCATTTTTTCGTGTCACACAGCAACCCGGTCACAATCCCGCATTCGAACCAGCCATGGGTGAATCTTTTTGACGGGAGACGGCTCGCACCAGGGTGGAAAGCGCTTTTTTTGCACTACCCGAAAAATTTTCTTTTCGCCCTGGACAACGTGTGGCCCGAGCATTGGGGAAAGCCGTACGGGGAGCAAATGGCCCTGTGGCGCGAAGCGCTTCAGGACTTGCCGCAGGAAGTGGTGGAACTGTTCGCCCATGGCAACGCAGAGCGGTTATGGAAGCTGGGCAGGGTACCCGGGCGCAAGTAAAGGAAAAAATCAAGAAGCGGCGAATGACCACAAGGGCGCGACTCGGACTTGGATTGTTGTAGACTAAGGACTAAGGGGACAGACCACTAAGCGTCCTAAGCCGTCGGCTTAGTGGTCTGTCCCCTTAGTCCTTCTAAGCCGTCGGCTTAGTGGTCTGTCCCCTTAGTCCTTGACTGCGGCGCGGGCAAGGCGGAAGCTTTCGCGGAGAAGTTTGAACTTTTTCAATTGCGGAAAGGGCAACAGCATGAACGCGAAGAACGACCGCGCTGCATGGCTCAAAGGTCCCGCCGCCCACTGCAGTCCCCTGCCCGAAACCCAAACCCGCCCCCGTCACTTCGTCCTGCTCGGCGCCCCCGGCGTCGGCAAGGGCACCCAGGCCGAATTGCTGAGCGCACGTCTCGGCGCCTGCCAGCTTTCCACCGGCGACATCTTCCGCGCCGCGAAATCCATCGCCGCCTGCGAACGCAGCCCGGCCCTCAACCTTGCCCTTGACGCGATGCGCAAAGGCGAACTCGTCAGCGACGAAACCGTGCTCGCCATGGTCACGGAACGCATCGTCTGTTTGCGCTGCGGAGGCGGGTTCCTGCTGGACGGTTTCCCGCGCACCGTGGCGCAGGCCGAGGCGCTGACCCGGCTCCTGGCGCGCGAGCAGATCCAGCTCGATGCCGTGCTCAGCTACGAGCTGCCTCTCGAAACCATCGTTGCGCGCCTGAGCGGCCGCCGCACCTGCGAGAAATGCAAGGCCGTCTACCACGTACAGTCCAGACCCGCGAAGGTCGAAGGCGTGTGCGACGGCTGCGGAGGCAATCTGATCCAACGTGAAGATGACCGCCCTGAATCGGTCAAGGTGCGCATGGCTGCCTACGAATCCAGTACCGCGCCGCTGGCCGATTACTACCGCAAGCTGAACTTGCTCGTGTCCGTCTCCGCCGAGGGATCCCCCGAAGCCGTCTACCAGCGCACCGTGCAAATGCTGGAGGCGAAGGGCGGATGCGGATGATCGCCCCACGCCCGGGAATGAGGTAGTATCGGCGTGCAATTTTTTCGGTAAGGAGATTTTTTTAAAAATCCGGGTCAGTGTCACATTTTCGCGCAAATAGGGTCAGGGCAAATCTTGCATCCTGCAAACTGCTCGGCCTGCGGGAAAAGTTACACTGACCCTATTTACCCTACTGACCCTATTTACCCTACCGTAGATCGTAATTCGAGCCTGGCCCCTTTTGGTTATTGAATTTCCTATCGTTTCCTGTAAACTAAGCGCCATTAGTTCACATAGAGGTCGCCATGATTACCGTCAACATTCACGAGGCAAAGACTCAACTTTCCCGTTTGGTCGAGCAGGCGGCGCAGGGTGAAGCGTTCATTATCGCCAAGGCAGGCAAACCGATGGTCAAAGTAATTCCGCTGGGCCGTACAGAAACGGGTACGGCTTGCCGTCTCGGCTTCATGACGGGCGAGATTACCGTGCCGGATGATTTCGATCAGATGGGCAGCGATGAGATCGCCGGCATGTTTGCAGGAAACGCGGCTTGAATCTGCTGCTTGATACCCACTTGCTGCTGTGGGCTGCCAGTGCGCCGGAGCGGCTTTCGGCCAAGGCGCGCGGCCTGTTGCTGGCGGCGGAGAATCAACTTATGTTCAGTTCCGCCAGCCTGTGGGAAATCAGCATCAAACGCAGTCTCGGACGCACAGATTTCAACGTCGACCCGCGCCGCCTGTGGCGCATGCTGCTGGTCAACGGCTATCGGGAATTACCTATCACCGGCGAACACACCATCGCCGTGAATGATTTGCCGTACCTGCACAAAGACCCGTTCGACCGCATCCTCGTGGCGCAAGCGCGCGTGGAAGGCTTGCTGCTGCTGACGGTGGATAAAGCGGTGGCCAAATATGGCGAAGGGGTGCGGAAGGTATGAATGCGCCGATCCCGCCCGCCATGGTGGGGACGTGGTTGAGGTGAAACGTAAAGAAACGTAAAGAAGAAACGTAAAGGAGAAGAAACGTAAAGGGGCCAGGCTCGAATAAATTGGGGAGTTCTGTCTACCGTAGATCGCCGTAGCGCGTTGAAGGGGCAATCGACTATGACTCGGCCTGTCCCATGCCCCGCCGCTCCCGTATCCACCTCGACGGTGTTCCACTGCACATCGTGCAGCGCGGCCACAATCGCGAGCCTTGCTTCTTTGCCGAGGACGATTACAGCAGCTACCTGCACTGGCTGGGGGAGGCGCTAACAGAATCGGGATGCGCGCTGCACGCTTACGTGCTGATGACTAACCACGTGCACCTGCTGATCACGCCGACAAAGGCCGAGGCGGTACCCAAGTTCATCATCTCCCTGGGGCGGCGCTATGTGCAGTACATCAACCGCAGCTACCGTCGCACGGGCACGCTGTGGGACAGCCGCTACAAGTCTTCGCTGGTACAGGCGGAGACTTATTTGCTTGCATGTCAGCGTTACATTGAACTAAATCCGGTGCGTGCGGCGATGGTGGAGGACCCGGCGCACTATCGGTGGACGAGTTACCGGGCCAATGGGCTGGGGCAGCCGGATGCGCGGCTATCGCCGCATCCGCTTTATCGGGCGCTGGGACGAGACAACGAAGAGCAACGGGCGGCCTATCGGGCATTGTTCCGCGCCCATCTCGATCGCGCGGCGATTGACGATATCCGGCTCGCGCTCAAGCAAAGCCAGCCGCTGGGCAACCAGCGGTTTTACGCGAAGATCGAACAGATGACGGGCATTCGGCGAGAGGCTAAACCGCGCGGCAGGCCGCGTGTGGACACGGCACAGACGCTCTCATAATTCGAGCCTGGCCCCTTTCCTTGAACGTAGGCACAAAGGCCCAGAGAGACAAGCCAAGAAGCTCCCGTTTGGTCCACTGGAGATACTCTAAAAACGTGTACTTGCGTCCTACATGCATAGATGGTTATCCATTATCGCGCTCGATCTTGTTTTTGTTCGAGCCCCGTGCAGGGGGACGGCGCCGGGATTTGTTTTTCAGAAGGAGCGGGATGGCAACTTCGGATTCAATACCTTGCGTGCGCTATCGGCACCGGTCACGGGCAGGCCCGCGGGGTTGAGCAATCCGATCTGCACGAGCACGCCGGCCTGATCCCAATAAATGTGCTCGTGGGAAATCCTGTCACCCTGGAAGCCGACGATCACTGCAACGGCCATCTCGACCGCTTTCCCGGTTGGCGCCACGCCCGGCAGCAGCCAGTCGATAACCGTCGTGTGGGTAAAACTGATAAAGAGTTCGTCCACGACCTGATCCTGTCCGACCGTGCGTGACACGCTCACCATCTTCACATCCGGCGGAAAGAACTTGCCGACGAGGTGATCGCGATAAAAATTGCGGACACCGCTCTGGCCGACGCCTCCCGCCATGGTGGGGACGTGGTTGAGATGAGGCGTGTCACTCATGGTGGCCATCGTGGCGTCGAGGTCGCCCGCGAGTTCCGCGCCGACGTGCTTCTCGAATACCGCCACCATTTGCTGCTGTCTTTCAGATAACATGACGTTCCTCCTGATATGGGTCCCGACATTACCCGGAGTTCCCCGGGAATGCAAAGGGGCCAGGCTCGATGAAATTCCTGATGCTACGTGCAGTACATCAACCGCAGCTACCGTTTCCCCCAAAATGCCGCTAGCTGGTATTCTGACCACATTGCTACGGGCAGACAAGTTAATCGGAGGGTATCGATCGATGGTGCTTATGCTGAAATTTGCAAGCTGGTTATTGGTGGGAGCCGCGCTGTTCGGGGCACAGCGGGAAGCCGCGGCGGCAGACGCGTTTCCCTCGCGTCCGATCCGGATGATCGTGCCGAGCGGCGCGGGCGGAATCACCGACATTCTCGCCCGCGTCATCGCCGTGCGGCTCTCCGAGAATCTCGGTCATCAGGTCGTGGTGGACAACCGGCCGGGCGCGAGCGGCGTGGTGGGTTCCGACATCGTCGCCAAAGCAACGCCGGACGGACACACGCTGCTGATGGTGTTTCCGTCGCATCCGGTGAACCCCAGCCTGTTTGCCAAACTGCCATACGACACGATCCGGGATTTCGCGCCCGTCACGCTCGTCAGCCAGGTCTCGCCGGCGCTGATCGTGCAAAATCAGTTTCCCGCGCGCTCCATGCAGGAGCTGATCGCGACGGCGAAGGCGAAGCCGGGCCAGTTGAACCACGCGTCGGTCGGCATCGGGAGCATGGGTCACCTTGGCGCATTGCTGCTGCGTTCCATGGCGAAAATCGATTTCGCGCTGGTGTTATACAAAGGCTCCCCGCAGGCGTTGAGCGCGCTCATGTCCGGTGAAATACAGTTTTATCTGATCGGTTCGGTCGGCACCGCCGTCACCCACATCAAGACCGGCCGGATCAGGGCGCTCGGCGTCGGCGGGAGCCAGCGCGTCGCGGCGCTGCCGGATGTGCCCACCATCGCGGAGACCCTGCCCGGCTACGAGGCCCGCGGCTGGAATGGAATCCTGGCGCCGGCACGCACGCCCAAACACGTCATCGACCGTTTGCACCGGGAGATCGTGAAGATCGTGCGTTCGCCCGAATTCAATGAAGTGCTGGCGTCCGAAGGGGCAAGGGCGGTCGGCAATACCCCGGCTGAGTTAGACGCCGTGATCCGCGCGGACGTGAGGAAATGGGCGACGGTCGTCAAGGAAGCCGGCATCCGCCCCGAGTAACGCGTGCGGGCCCACGGTAAAAAGGAAAAGCGATGCCGTATCTCGAAGTGCAGGACTGCAGGCTGTTCTATCAGATAGACGACCATACCGATCCGTGGACGAGCCCGGAGACCGTGCTATTCGTGCACGGCTTCACCGAGAGCACCGAGGCGTGGCGCGCGTGGGTGCCGCACTTTTCGCGCCGCTACCGCGTGGTGCGCATCGACCAGCGCGGCTTCGGACAGTCGGGCCCGGTCGCGAAGGACTATCCGCTCACCACCGCGCTTTACGTGGACGATCTGGCACGCGTCATCCGGCACGTCGCGAACGGCCCGGTGCACGTGGTCGGGGGAAAAAGCGGCGGAATCAGCGTGATGATGCTTGCCGCCATTCGCCCCGAGCTGGTGAAGACCATCACCGTGTCCTGCTCGCCCGTCACGCCGCCCAACGCCGCCGGCTGGATCGAGGAAATGGAACGCACCAGCGTGCGCAGCTGGGCGAGGCGCACCCAGCGCGAGCGCATGGGAAGCCGGATGCCCGAAGCGGGAATCGATTGGTGGTCCGACCTGATGGGAAAGACTGCGCTCTCGACGGTGTACGCGTACATGAACTGGGTCGGCGCGATCGATATCCGCGAAGACATCAAGCGCATCAAGTGCCCCACGCTCGTCATCGGCACGGATACCGCGCGCCGCGGCCGCGCCGTTTTCGAGGGCTGGCAGAAAACCATTCCGAATTCGGAGCTGGCGATCCTGCCGATCGACGGCTACCACGCCGCCGGCACCGACCCTGATAACACCGCGCGCGTGACGCTGGATTTCATCGCGCGGCACTCGTAGCCAATCCGCGTTGCCCGATACCAACCGCCAACGCTGGCGGAACTTGGTCCGACCCGTGAGGCGTGCTACTGCGCTTTCATCCCGATCGCCTTGATCAGCGCGCCAAGCTCGGCGTATTCGTCACGCTGCATTTTGGCGAAATGCTCGGGCGAACCGGACCCGGGCTCCGCGCCCTGCAGCGCGAACTTCTGCTGAGTGGCCGGCTCCTTCAGCACGCTCATCGTATCGGCATTGATTTTGGCGATGACGCGCCGGGGCAATCCGCGCGGCCCGATCAGGCCGAACCAGGATTCCGACTTGTATTCCGGAAAACCCGCCTCCGCGCTCGTGGGCACATTGGGCAGCGCGCCGGCCCGTTTCGCCGATGCGACCGCGAGCGCCTTCAGCGTGCCCGCCTTGAGCATCGTCACGATCGCCGGCAGCGGATAGAGGTAAAAGTGGATCGTGCCCGTGATCAGCGCGCTGCGGCTGTCGGGACCCTGGCGGAACGGCACGTGCACCACGTTGATCTTCGCCTTCGAGACGAACATTGCGCCGGCGAGATGCGAGGAACTGCCGATTCCCGCCGAGCCGTAGTTGAGCGCGCCGGGCTTCGTTTTGGCGAGCGCAATGAGATCCGGGATCGTTTTTGCCTCGACGCCTTTGCCGAGCACGATCACGTTGGGCGTGACCGCGACTAGCCCGATCGCCAGGAAGTCCTTCAGCGGGTCGTACGGCTTCTCACTGCGCAGCAGCGCGTTCGACAGGTGCGGCTGGCCGATCATCGCGACCGTGTAGCCGTCCGGCGCCGCCTGGCGCACGAGCTCGCTGCCGATCAGCCCGCCGGCGCCGGGCCGGTTGTCGATGACGATCTGCTGGCCGTAAATTTCCGTGAGCCGCTGGGCGACGATGCGCCCGGTGACGTCGCTCGCCGAGCCCGAGGTGAACGGCACGATCATGCGCATCGGTTTCGACGGCCATTTGTCCTGCGCCGGCGCGACGCCCGCCGCGCCACCCAGCGTAACCGCCAGCGATGCTGCCGCGATACCGTGCCATGCTCTCATAGCTATCCTCCGGTCGTTGTTGTTATCGCGCAATCGCGCTGCGAATTAATCGGCCCGCATGCCTCTTTCCTTGAACACGACCCGCCACTTCTGCACTTCCTTCTTCAGGTGGGCAGCGGCCTCGTCGGGCGTGCTGGCGATGATTTCCACGCCGCGATCGCGCCATCGGCGCACGGCCTCGGGCGTGCCGAGGCTCGCGCGCAACCTGTCGTTGATCTGGTTTATCACGGCGCGCGGCGTGGCAGCGGGCGCCGCGAATATGTGCCACGTCGTGAATTCGTAGCCGGGCAGCCCCGACTCCGCGAGCGTCGGAATCTGCGGCGCAACCGGCGAGCGTTTGAGGCTCGTCACGCCGAGCGCGCGCAGCCGCTTCGCCTCCACTTGCGGCAACGCGTCGGCGATGGCGCTCGAAAACAACACCTGCGTTTCCCCGCTGATCGTGGCCGTCGTCGCCGGTCCGCCGCCCTTGTAATGAACCGCGAAAAGATTGATCTTGCCGAGGTAATTCAGCAGCTCGCTCGCGATATGCGGGTTGGTCGCGGGGCCGGCGGTGGCATAGGCGATGGCGCCGGGCTTCGATTTCGCCAGCGCGATCAACTCGTGCACCGAACGCACGGGCAGCGAGGGATGCACGACCAGCAGCGAGGCCACTGAGGACACCACGGAGATCGGCGCGAAGTCGGTGACCGGGTCGTACGGCATTTTGCTGTACACGAACTGGTTCGTGACGAACGGCAGCGTGTTCACGAGCAGCGTGTAGCCGTCGGGCGCCGCGTTTTTCGCGATCTCGGTGCCGATGTTGCCGGACGCGCCGCTGCGGTTGTCCACGATGATCTGCTGCCCCCATGGCTTGCCGAGGTCGGCGCTCAGCATGCGGGCGACGAGATCCACGCTGCCCCCCGGGGGGAATGGCGTGACGATGCGCACTGCTTTGACCGGAAAATCGGCCGCGAACGCGGTGGCCGCGGCCAGTACGGCCGCGGATGCCGCCGCAAGCTTCCGCTTTCCTTATACCGCCGTCAAGTATCCCCAAGATATAATGCCGCTGGCACTCATCGGGAGGACGGCAATGCTTGAAGGGAAAAACGCGCTGATCACCGGTTCCACCGGCGGCATCGGCGGCGCATTCGCAAGCGCCCTGGCGGACAAAGGCTGCAATATCATGTTGAACGGCTTTGGCGCGCCGCAGGAAATAGAGAAGCTGCGCACGGCGGTCGAGGCGAAGGGCGTGCGCTGCGCCTATTCGCCGGCCGATCTTGCCAAACCAGCCGAAATCGGGCAGATGATGCGTGCTACCGAGGCCGCGCTCGGTTCAGTCGACATCCTGATCAACAATGCGGTGGTGCGTTACCTGCATCCGGTCGAGGAATTTCCCGCCGCGGAATGGGATCAGGCCATGGCGGTGAATGTCTCGGCCGCGTTTCATACGATACGGCTGGCGATACCGGGAATGCGAAAACGCAACTGGGGACGCATCATCAACATGGGTTCCATTCACAGCATGCGCGCGCGAGAGAACCGGATCGATTACGTCACGGCCAAGCACGCCGTGATCGGCATCACCAAGACGGTCGCATTGGAACTCGCGCAGACCGGAATCACGTGCAATGCGCTGCAACCGGGCTGGGTGCTGACGCAGCATGGCGAGCGCATCATCGCGGACCAGATGGCCAGGAGCGGCAGCTCGCGCGAAGACGCCATACGCACGCTGCAGGAAGCCCGCCAGCCTTCGCGGCGCTTCGTTGCGCTGGAGGAGGTCGCCGCGTTGGCCGTGTTCCTTTGCTCGGACGCTGCCGCGAGCATCACCGGCGCGACGATTTCCATCGACGGCGGATGGTCGGCAGCATCCTGAAATCGGCGTCAACTCCCGGGAACCCGCCATGGGAAGCCCGCACGGCGATCGGGGGTTGCGCCTAGATTGCGGGTTCCGGCTGCAGCCCGCTCTTCGGGCCAGCGATTTTCCCGTGGCGGATGACGCCGTAGATCGTCACCGGCAGCACGAACGCGGCCGCAGCGATTGCCATGTGCCCTTCCGGGTGGAACAACGTAACGGCGGCAAAAACCGCGAGCACGACTCGCAGCAGAATGTCTGCAGCCGGATTCTTTAGAAACTGCCCGAACATCGCGAAGGCGAACGCGCACGTGCCGATCGCCACGAGCAGCGTATCCGAGAGCTGCGCCCATCCCGGACTCACCACCATGTCGGTGCGCGTGAATATGGCAAAGGTCATGAGCGTGACCGGCAGGCAGATCTTCAGCGCCACCCACATGGTTTGCATAAAGGAGGCCTCGGCAATG
>JACPTJ010000007.1 GCA_016192835.1 Betaproteobacteria bacterium | reverse complement strand
CACTTTGACGTAAGCCACTTTGCCATTCGGCGCTACACGGTGATACACGTCCTGCCACACTTGACTCGCTGCATGAGTCGTCATGCTCTTGCAAAAATCGGCTCGTGAGGGTCGAAACCGGACATTGCCTGTCAGGTCACGTCGCGACTACTACAGGGTAACTATCTATCCAGGCCAAGTCCGGCCAGTTCGCCGACGGTGACCGGCTTCACCGGCGAACGGATGCGGTAATAACCAACTTCCGATACTGGCACGTCATTGATTCGGCTACCTGCCTGAAACTCATTGCACGGATCGGCGTGGGCGTGGACCGCATCGATCTTCAAGCGGCCACGGAACACGGCGTGTTTGTAACGAACACACCTTACACGTTAGAAATTGATGTTCCGTTCAGGAACCCGGCAGAAAAATTCTGCGGGCGTACACCGGCACGGAGATGATAGCGGTCAATTGCTCCCTGCCATCGAATAGCGGCGCCAGCTTTGCGCTTTTCGCCTTGAAGGCGACCTGGGTCAGGCGGCTGGGCTCGCCTGTCGGGTGGACCACATCCACCGCCTGCTCAACCCGATAGATGCGGGAAAACCGCGGCCACACCCGCGAGTAAACGCGGGATTCGACCTGTTCCACGGACACCGGACCGCGGAGGAACCGCAATTGCAGCGAGACGCTCTCGCCGCCGCCGGCCTCGAGATCCCACGATTCCTCGACTGCGGAGCCGGACGGCCCATGCCGGATCTTGCGCTCGACCTGCGCGGTGGCCTGCAGGTTGGTGCCATAGGTCCCCGGCCCGCCGGTGGACAGTCCCGTGAACAGCACCCACGCCGTGGAGCCCGTTCCTGCCGACCTGACTGGTATCTCGAAGAGCACGTAGCGCATGAGCTCCAGCGGCTTGTCTTCCGCGTCCAGGGAAGTCACCTGATCGACGAAAACGGCCAGCAAATTCGCGCCGGCGGCCGGCCCGTAACCTACGGGAGAGATCTGCCAGCCGTCCGGCACGAACTCCCGCAGGGCAGCCACGGACACCTTGAAGTACAGGAATGTCCGGGTCTCGGTTCCCCGCCCGACGAACTTCTCCTCTTCACCCATCTCCAGAGCGCGTTACTTGAATCCCAATTCTTTTTCGAAACCAAGGGCGAAATTCCGGGCTCGGCCGGCAGAAACCATAATAGCGTAGGCTATAGCTTCCCTCATTTCGGCTGGCGTGGCACCGCCATCCTTCGCGACCGCGAAGGCATTTCGCAGTCAAGTGGGACAGCCGGCCACCACTGCGCAGGCTGCCCTGATCATCCCCTGGGTCTTTGCGTCCAGCACCTCTTCGTACTCAAAATCAATCCTCATCCCAATATTCTTACGTTTCCCGTTTCTCTTCTTCTTCATCGTTTTCTCCCTCGTTAAACAGCACAGCTAGGTTCATGTGTTCGTTGAGCCATTACTTGACGCCCCGCAAAAATGCCGCAGCGTCCAAGCCACCCATTTGTCAATCAATAAGCCACGCCAACCGCAATAATGGGGCAAATTTGGTTCGCAGTCATGCATCTCCTCTTGGCCGGAACGCCTCGATCCCGGGCCAACACCGTCTGGCAGCATAAGACTGGAAGCGGCCGGTCAGTTTCCACGGCTGGCTGGGCGTTCCCAACCCCGCACCAGTCACTCGCACCCATTGCTCGAGGATCCGGGTCCCGGCATAGCGTGACCCGCGGGGTGTCGAGGGGGTGATGTTGCCATCTTCCTGCCGCGGGCGTAGATTGTGCAGCGTTAGCGCGTAATCGCGCTTGAAGCCCGGGTAATTTCTGCGGTGAAGGCTACGGCAATGGAACATAAGAATGGTCATGCGCAGTGCGGCAACTCGCGCAATCACTTCTTGTCCGCGGGGCGGCGTTTCGGCTGTGGGCGGGCCGGATTGATTTTCTTATCGCTTTTGATCGTCGAAGCCTAGCGCATTCCAAACCGGCCATGTCTATATTACATACGCACTGGATGCTGTTCGGGCTGTCGATTTTCTCGGCCTGCGCGCTTGCAGCGGAGCCGGACTATCCGGCGCGCCCGGTGCGCATGCTGGTCGGCTTTACGCCCGGGGGCACCAGCGATGTCGTAGCGCGCATCATCAGCAGGAGACTCAGCGACACCTGGGGTCAACCGTTCATCGTAGACAATCGCGCCGGCGCGGCGGGCATGTTGGCCACCGAACTCCTCGCGCGTGCCGCACCCGATGGCCACACGTTGATTTTCATCTCGTCTACGTTCACGATGCAGCCCAGCACCACGCCCAAGCTTCCGTACGACCCGCTGCGCGACTTTACCCCGGTGTCGCTTGCGGTGGCCTCGCCGTATATTCTGGTCGCGCATCCTTCGCTCGAAGCCAAGACCATTAAGGAGTTGATCGCGCTCGCCAAGTCCAGACCGGGAAAGCTGAACTGCGCCACTGCCGGACCCGGCAGCGCCATTCACACCACGGCGGAACTGTTCAACACCATGGCGGGGGTCGACATCGTGCTGGTGCCGTACAAGGGCGTCGTTGGCATCACCGACCTCCTGGCTGGACAAGTGCAGATCGCATTCGCCGGATTTGCGCAGTCGATTGCGCACGTCAGAAGCGGGCGTCTCAAGGTGCTGGGCATATCCACCGCGTCGCGCTCATCGATACTGCCCGATACGCCGACCATCGCCGAAGCCGGCGTGCCGGGATTCGATGTCTCCATTTGGTACGGCGTGATCGCGCCGGCGAAACTTCCCGGACACATTCTCGCCAAGCTGCATGGCGGTGTCGCAAGCGCGCTCAAGTCGCCGGACGTTCGCCGCTCGCTCACCGATCTCAGCCTGGAGGTCGTCGGCAACACGCCGGAACAATTCTCCGCCATCATCCGCAGCGACATCGACAAGTGGATGAAGCTCGCGAAGAAGCCTTCCAAGCCGTGAGTTTTCAAGAAATCGCCACCCGCGCCAGAGCATCGTGGGCGCGGCTGATCAAGAAGGTTTATGAAGTCGATCCGCTTGAATGTCCGAAGTGCAAAGGACCGATGCGGGTGATCGCGCTCATCAACGATGCTAGCGTTGTGCAGTGTTCCCCGGAGAATTGCCATCAGGTTTGCGATAAGGTAATCGATTAAGCAGCGAAACCAACGGCCGGCGAACGACCGGT
>JACPTJ010000160.1 GCA_016192835.1 Betaproteobacteria bacterium | reverse complement strand
TCCGACGAGCAGCGCATGATGCGGGACGCCTGCCGCGCCTTCGTCAACGATTTCGTCACGCCTTTCATCCGCAACAACTGGCAGCGCGAGTGGAGCATGGATCCGAAGGACCGCCTGCCGCGCGAAATCCTCGAGCAGGCCCACAAGATCGGCATCCGCACGCTCGGCGTGCCGGAGGAATTCGGCGGCACGCCGGTCGATCCGAAAACTGAAGTGCAGACCTTCGCGATGATCTCGGAGGAAATCTCGCGCGGCGACGCCGGGCTTTCGGACAAGCTCGTGCAGATCTGGAAGGTGTCGGTACTGCTGCGCAACATCGCGCCGCGCCACCTGCAGGAGCTGTGGTTTCCGCGCATCGCGGAAGACCCGACTTTCCTGCTGTCGCACTGCCTGACCGAACCGCGCGGGGCCTCCGACCGCTGGCTGCCGTACGACGTGCCCGAAGCCATGATGCAGACGAAGGCGGAGCTGAAGGGCGACAAATGGGTGATCAATGGCCGCAAGCAGGTCATCAGCAACGGCTACGATGCGAAGCTCTATGTCGTCTATGCCACGACCAAACCCGGCGCCGGCATGACCAAAGGCACGTCGAGCTTTCTGGTGCCGCGCGACACGCCGGGGCTCACGGTCGCGCGCTGCAACGAGACCCTCGGCGGGCGCTTCATGAACAACGGCGAGATCGTGTTCGAGGACTGCGCGGTGCCGAAGGACCACTGCCTGGTCGAGAACATTGCGCTTTCCAAGGCGGGGGTTTACTTCCGCCCCGGCAAGATCATCCAGGCATCGAAGAACCTCGGCATCGCGGTCGCTGCGTTCGAAAAGACCGCGGACTACGTGCAAAACTACGTGCAGGGCGGACGCACGCTGATCAAGCACCAGGCGGTCGCGATCCGGCTCGCGGAAATGGCCACCAAGATCTGCGCCGTGCGCTCGCTGCTCAACGAAGCATCGCGTGCGGTCGACGAGGGCGCGCCGGACGCCGAGCAGCTCGTCAACATGGTCAAGCTGTTCGCCTCGGAGGAAGTGTTCAAGGTGTGCCAGCACGCGGTGGAACTGCACGGCGGCAACGGCATCATGCTTGACTTCGGCGTCGAGAAACACCTGCGCGACGCCGCGGTGTTCCTGCACATGGACGCGACCGTGGATATTTCGAAGTTCAAGATCGTGAAGTGCATGTTTCCCGACACGGCGGGCGTCTACGCCGGGCCGGAGAAGTAAGCGCTCGCGGGCGCGGCAATCGGGAAACATCAGCTAAAACGAGGTTCCTTATGAAGCAAGCTTCGGTGAAGATTGAAAGACTCGATGAGTTCCTTGGCCGGGCGCGCAAGCTGGCACGGCTCGCCGATGCCGGCAAGCCCATTCCGGAAAGCTTCGTAATCAGTTTCGAAGATCCGGCGGATACCTCCTGCTCGCGCTCTTGAATGCGCCGATCGTCCGCCGCCAGATGCGCGCCAAGCAGTTCACACGCGACATCATCGACACCCTGGGCAAGCGGCTTTTCGAGGTGTTGCTACCGATTCCCAAGGACGCCCAGTTGGCGGCGCGCATCGCCAAGGAAACTCGAAGTGTGATCGACACGCGGGCCAAGTTGCGCGACCGCACAAAGGAAATAGCTCTTGAGGTCGAGGGGAGAGACACCCCTACCGCGGATGAAATCGAGGCACTTGAGAATCTGTAGCTGGCGATGGGCTACGCAACGATCTCCAGACCCCCCTTCTGCACCAGGTGGAGCAGTCAGTTTGAGCGCGGTCCCGGTCTCGTTTCATGATCGTTTGATGGACGTGCGGTTGACCCTATATTGAGCAGCGGCTTCGGCCGCACGCTTGCCGGTGTCCTTTACTTCCCGCTCGAAAACGACTCGGACTCGTGCGTGCAGCACTTCGGCGACGCGGCGCAAGTTGGCAAGCGAATGACCTTCGTAATCGGGTGATTCCAGGCGGCTGATCTGCTGTTGGGAAGTCTTCAAGCGGCGCGCGAGTTCCTTCTGGGAAAGCCCGGCCTGTTCGCGCAGGGCGGCAATCTGCAGCGCCACATCCCATGCTTCGCCGGCGCGTTCAAAACGGGCGGCAAACTTTGGATCCCGCAGTTGCTCCGCGAGGTAGCGATCGAAATTGGTCGTTTTCATGGCTTCGTTCTCTCCTGCCAATCCCGCATCCGGTCACGTGCGGTATGAATATCGCGAACCGGGATGGCTTGGCCCTTGTTGCGGATGCCGTGCACCGCGATGATCCGGCGATTTTTCATGAAAAACCACAACACGCGGGTGTTGAGCTTGCCCACGTGGCGTAGTTCAAACAGTCCGTCGCCAAGCGACTTGGACAAAGGCTCGCGGTGATACTGCCGGTGCCGCAGCTTTGCCAGACCGGCGACTACCGCGGCGAAGTCGTCCGGATCGCTGGCCTTCAACTCGTCCAGAAACTCCTGCACGGGGCGCTTCCCCGTCGCTGTCTCATAGAACTCTACGCTGAAATTCATGGCGAGGCAACATCATATTTGATGTGGAGCAGTGGTCGAAGTCAGGCGCGGCGGCCGTCTTCATCGCGCGGCGAGCTTGACGGCGGTTGCTGCGAGCCGTCTGCCGAGTACTATGCAAAGTTTTTTTTCTTCCTCGCTGATCGCGCGATCGCTGGCCGCGCCCGCGACGTGGCTCGCCCCGTAAGGTGTCCCGCCACTCACTGTCGAGATCAGTTCCGGCTCGGTATAGGGCAGGCCGAGCAGCACCATGCCATGGTGCAGCAGCGGCAACATCATCGAGAGCAGCGTGGCTTCCTGCCCGCCGTGCATGCTGCTGGTTGACGTGAATACCGCCGCCGGCTTGCCGGCGAGCGCGCCTTTCAACCACAGGCCCGAGGTCGAGTCCAGAAAATACTTGAGCGGCGCGGCCATGTTGCCAAAACGCGTCGGCGAGCCGAGCGCAAGGCCGGCGCATTCTTCGAAGTCCCTCAACTCGGCATAGGGCGCGCCGGCGTCAGGCACGCCCGCTTCCACCGTTTCGCACACGGCAGAGACTTTGGGAACGGTGCGAACGCGCGCGCGGGCACGCTGATTTATCTGCTGCGCATCCTCGGCCGGCGCTTCGTCGATGACCGCTGCATGCAGGTCGCGAGCAGCCTGACGTTCACCACGTTGCTGGCGCTGGTGCCCATCATCACGGTCGCATTGACCGTGGTGTCGGCGTTTCCAGTGTTCGGGTCACTGATCGATCAGCTGCATAATTTTGTCGTACAGAACCTGCTGCCGCGATCGGCCGACGCAATCACGACCTATACCCAGCAGTTCTCGAAAAACGCGGCGCACCTGACTGCGGCCGGTGTCGTTATTCTCGGCGTTACGGCACTCATGCTGTTGTTCACGATCGAGGGCGCGTTCAATGTCATCTGGCGCGTGTCGCGGCCGCGGCCGCTGCTGCGGCGCATCCTGGTCTACTCGACGGTACTGACGATCGGGCCGCTGCTCATCGGCGCGAGCCTGTCGGTGACTTCGTACCTGATCACGCTTTCGCTAGGGCTGGTCGAAGAGGTGCCGGGCGCGCGCTCCGCGCTGCTCAGGTTCGTGCCCCTGATGCTGACGTCGGTGGCATTCGCGCTGCTTTATTTCACCCTGCCGAAGTGCGCGGTCCTGAAACGCGATGCGGCTACCGGCGGTATCGCCGCCGGCGCGGGTTTTGAGGTCATGAAACATGGATTCGGTTTTTACGTCACGCACTTCCCGACTTACACGGTGGTTTACGGCGCATTCGCGGCCGTGCCGATCTTCCTGCTGTGGATTTACCTGTCGTGGCTGATCATCATCGGGGGTGCGGTGCTGGTCGCGGCGCTGCCCGAATGGCGCGAGCGCGCCGGGCAAACACGGCCTGCTCCGCACCGGCGGAGCAGGCGCTGAACCGCGCTACCGCCGCTATCGGGTCAACTTGAGCCTGCGCCGCGCGCCGAATATTTCCAGATGGTGGTCCATGCGCGTTCCACCATTTTCGGGTAATCGGCCTTACCGAGGCTGCCGTTGTAGCGGCCGAGCGCGCGGAACAAATCGCCTTTCTCGATTTCAAGATAGTGTTTCAGGATGACGCAGCCGTAACGCAGGTTGGTGCGCAGGTGGAACAGGTTGTGCTCGGGCCGGCCGATTTGCTTGACCCAGAACGGCATCACCTGCATGTAGCCGCGCGCGCCGGCGTTGGAAACCGCGTATTTGCGGAAATTGCTTTCGACCTGGATTAGCCCGAGCACGAGCTGCGGGTCGAGCGCGGCACGCCTGGCTTCATAATGCACCGTGACCAGCAATTCCTCGCGTGTCGTGCGGTCCGGGATGCGGCGCTCGAGCTTTCTCGACATTGCGGCGAGCCAGGCGCGCGCCTCTTGCAGTGTGTCGAATGCAAGAAACGGCGTCGCCTGATCGCTGACCGTCGATTGCATCTGGCTTTGCACGCTCGCGGCGAGCGGCTCGTATTTCTGATTGCCCGCGAACGCGAGTGGCGCGATTGCCGTCAGCAGCAGCGCCGTCAGTCTAAGAGCGCCTAACATACCCGGGATTTCACCTCCGCGACGGCGGCGGCGAGCGCAATCGGCTGCGCCGACTTGTCGCGCCGGCCCTGGTATTCGATCTGCCCTTGCTTCAAGCCGCGCTCGCCGACCACGATGCGGTGCGGGATTCCGATCAGCTCGATGTCGGCGAACATCACGCCCGGCCGCTCGTCGCGGTCATCCAGCAGCACGTCGATGCCGGCGGCCGCGAGCTCGGCGTAGAGCTGCTCCGCCGCGGCACGCACCGCCGCGCTCTTGTTGAGTCCGATCGGCACGATGGCAAGCGCAAACGGCGCGAGCGGCAGCGGCCAGATGATGCCGCGCTCGTCATGGTTCTGCTCGATCGCGGCCCCGACGATGCGCGACACCCCGATACCGTAACAGCCCATTTCCATCAGCTGGGTCTGACCTGCCTGGTCGAGGAAGGTTGCTTTCATCGCCTCCGAATACTTGGTGCCGAGCTGAAACACGTGGCCGACCTCGATCCCGCGGCAGATCTCGAGGGCGCCCTTGCCGTCAGGACTCGCGTCGCCCCCGACCACGTCGCGAAAGTCAGCCACGCGAGCGGGCTCCGGCAGGTCGCGGACCCAGTTCACGCCGGTCAGGTGGAACCCATCCTCATTTGCGCCGCACGTGAAGTCGCTCATGACCGCGACCGTGCGGTCCGCGTAAACGGGAAAGACGCGGTCGCTCACGGGGCCGATATAGCCGGGACGGCAGCCGAGCGCGGACTCGATTTCGTCCCCGCGCGCGAAGCGAAACCGGCCGATGAGCTTTTGGGTCTTGACTTCGTTCAGCTCGTGATCGCCACGCAGCAGAATCAGGACGAAACGACCCGCGGCGCCGGGGGAAACCTCCTCGCGAATCACCGCGATTGCCTTGACGGTATTTTGCAGGGGAATCTTCAGCAGCGCGGCGACCTCGCCGCAGGTTGTCTTGCCCGGCGTGGATTTCTTTTCCATTTTCGCGGCCGGATTCGCGCACGGCGCGGCCGGCGCGACGGCCTCGGCCAGTTCGATATTGGCTGCATAGTCCGAAT
>JACPTJ010000231.1 GCA_016192835.1 Betaproteobacteria bacterium | reverse complement strand
GCGGGTAAGGGCGCTGGGCGTCACCAGCGCCAAGCGTAATGCACTGCTTCCCGACGTGCCATCGATCTCGGAAGTGGTGCCCGGCTACCAGACGCTCGGATGGGCCAGTACGGTGGCCGCCGCGGGCACTCCGGAGGCGGTGCTGGCCAAGGCAAGTGCTGAAATCGCCAAGGCGGTCAGGGAGCCGCAATTCAGCGAACCGCTCAAAGCGCTGGGGTGGGATCTCGTCGGGAGCACGCGCCCGGAACTCGACGCATTCCGGCGCGAGCAGACGAAGCGGACCGGCGAAATAGTCAAAGCTTCGGGCGCGAACGTCAGATAGAGACGCTCGACGTCGAGCGGTGGGGGCATACCTGCGTGAGAGGGACGAGAGACTACAAATCTTCCTTAAATTCGATAGTCTGTCCCCGGAGGGTGACCGAGCTGTGGAGGGGAACCTGCTGAACCACCAGGTTCTCGGCGAAACAGCCACCCTTGGCGTTGCGCACCAACGCGACGATTCGGTCCATCGGCTCGTCCGAGTCGATCTCGAGGTTGGTGGTTACGCCTTTCCACGTGGTCTTCACCGTTCCCTTGAGGACTGACCCGCTGAGCAGATAGTCGAACTCCACGTGACACCTGGATTTCCTCACCTTCAACTTCATCATGGACGCGTACCGCGCCACCTGGGTGAGCAGTCAGAAGCCGATGCCCATCGCGAGATAGCTCATGGGCGGAGGGAACTTGTTCGTCCCGCCGATGTGAGCCGGCTCATCCGAAAAAATCTCGAACCCCCGCGCTTTCCCGAGTTTGAGATGGGCTTCGCCTTCGATGGATTCGGTATCGGCCACCATGTGCATGGCGAATCCCTGTGAGGGCAGTTCCGGTTTGTCGGTGATGCGTTCTCCGGGTTTGGTGCTTTGCTCGAACATGTTCAGCGGTTTTTCTTCCATTGGGATCTCCAGTATGTGTGGCAACGCGCAAATGGTTGCAGAGGGCGGCAGCCGGACAAAACGATAGGGCACAACGGGGCAATGCCCAATTATCTCGCGCGCGGCATCAGGAGGCGTGTTTGCCAAGCTGCCAGCCGTGGCTCGCGATGTGCTTTTCGGCAACCTCGATCGCTTCTTCCTCGAGCGGCGTCGCCATGGTGTCGTTCCAGCGGTTCATGAAACCGAAGTACGCGACCAGCCCGGTGATCTCCACGACCTGGCCCTCCGTCCACTGCAGCTTCATCCGTTCGAATAGCTCATCGCTGACGTCATTGGGTTGCGAGGCCGCGGCAATAGCGAACTCGAGCGCGACGCCCTCGGGCTCGGTAAACAGCGGGCTCGTGCGGAATTCCCACACGGCGGCGAGCTTTTCTTCCGTGATTCCGAACCGAAGGGACCCCTCGGCATTATGCGCCATTCAGTAATGGCAACCGTGAGTGCGTGCCACGACATAGGCGAGCAGGCGCTTGAAACCCAGCGTCACCTCGCCCTCGGGATCGAAAACCGCCGCCGAGAGCTGCCTGATCGCCGTCACCAGCTTGGGCCTGCGCTGCATGATCAGCAGACTGTTCGCGACAAAGTGGCCGGAAGCCTGCTGTTTGACAAATGTTTCCCGGAGTTCAGGAACTGCGTCGATGGGAAGCGGTGCGAGACGTGCCATCATTTTATCCTTTCATAACGGTTGTCACACGCTTTCCGGCACATGCAACGGATTGCGCCGGCGCGCATCAGCTTTTTTTCGCATTGTAGACTAGTTGTTCCAGAATGCAACCCGCTTGCGCGGCCATGGCCATCGGAATCAGTTGCCAATCCGGAACGGGCGCACTAGACTGCGACAGTTCGCAGGGAGTGTTCAATCGTCGAAAACGCGGCTAAACGATTACCGGAAATGTTTTTACGCTATCGTCGAACGTCCATTCCGTTATCATCGTCGATAACGGCGGCCGATTCGCATCAGCCGTAGCGGACTCGCTGACCACTCGATACAGAACGGCGCAGTCGCCCTTACGACCCTGATTTCGCGAAAGCCCTGACCATGCTCCCGTTAGATTCTCGCGCGCTTCCATCGCGCGTTTTCAACCAAGGAGAGTTCGCTTGAGACGGTTCCACCAGCGGTTACGTGTACTCACGCCTGGCGTGCTCAAAGGCATTCGGCGCGGTATCGAGAAGGAAAGCCTGCGCGTCAGGCCGGACGGCAAGCTTGCAGACACGCCTCATCCGGCGCGGCTCGGCTCCGCGCTCACCCACCCTCACATCACGACGGATTTCAGCGAATCCCAGCTCGAGCTGATCACCGGTGTGCACGCCGACATCGACGCGTGCCTCGAAGAACTCACCGAGATTCATCAGGCCGTCTACCGGAGCATCGGCGACGAAATCCTGTGGTGCACCAGCATGCCTTGCGGATTGCCCGCCGACGACGATATCCCGATCGGCCGCTACGGCAGCTCCAATGTCGGCAGGGCCAAGACAGTCTACCGGTACGGCCTAGCGCATCGCTATGGCAGGCGCATGCAAACCATTTCAGGCATCCACTACAACTTTTCCCTGCCGGAAGCGGCCTGGCCGATGCTCCAGCAGGCCGATGGCCGCGGCGGCGCCGCGCAAGCCTACCAGAACGATTGCTACTTCTCGCTGATTCGCAACTTCCGGCGTCACTCCTGGCTGCTGCTCTATCTCTTGGGCGCCTCGCCCGCGGTCTGCAGCAGCTTCGTCGCGGGCCGCGCGCACGGATTGCAGGCGCTGAGCGCGGGGACGCTGTACCTGCCCGCGAGCACGTCCTTGCGCATGAGCCCGCTGGGCTACCAAAGCGAGGCGCAAGCGTCACTGGCGGTCAGCTACAACAGTTTGGAAAGCTACGCCCGCTCGCTCTACGGCGCGCTCACCACGCCTTATCCGCAGTACGCGGCCATTGGCATCCGTGACAGCGAGGACTACCGGCAACTCTCGACCACCCTGCTGCAGATCGAGAACGAGTTCTATGGAACCATCAGGCCGAAGCGGCCAATCCGCTCGGGCGAGCGGCCCTTGCATGCGCTGGGCGAACGCGGGGTCGAGTACGTCGAAGCGCGCTGCATCGATCTCGACCCGTTCTGCCCCATCGGCATCACTGCCGCCACGATCCGCTTTCTCGACGTGTTCCTGTTGCATTGCCTGCTCAGCGACAGCGCCGCGGACACGCCAGCGGAAATCGTTGCGAATTCCCGTAACCTGCGCCGGGTCGCTGAAAGGGGCCGGGATCCGGACATTCGCCTGGCCAGGCGGGGAGAAGAACTCGCCACGGCCGAATGGGGCGGAGAACTGCTGCGCGAATGCGAGCCCATCGCCGCAGCCCTCGACGACGCAACCCGCGGCAGCGCGTACCGGGACGCTTTGTCGGCCGCCGGAGTCGCGCTCGCCAATCCAGCGGCGACACCTTCCGCCCGCATCCTTCGCGAAATCGCGCAGAATCACGGCAACTCGAATGTCCGCTTCGCTTTGGTGCAGTCAGCGCGGTTCCGGGCCGACCTGCAGGCGTTACCCTGGGACGCAGAAGCGGCCGCCCGCTACGCGCGCATGGCCGGGGAATCGCTGGCCGCGCAGCGGGAAATGGAAGCCAGCGACGCCCTGCCATTCGAAATCTTTCGCCAGCGGTATCTGTCGCAGGATCTGCTGAGCGGCATCCGCCTGTGATTGGAACTTTGACGAATTCCCCGCTTGGGGATCGGTAACGCCATCGGATCCCGGCGCGCCGCCGAACTCGTCGGGCGCGAGTGCTATAATCAACCATTCCGGGCGGCTTTTCCTTAACGCTGCGTTGACCGCAATCCTTTGATTGCGCTATGTTCGCAGTTTTTTCGCCCGCAGTGGCGACCCGAGCATGCCCAAGCCAGCGAAATCAGAGCAGAATCCCACGTTCGAAAGCGCGCTCGCCGAGCTCGAACGCATCGTGACGCGCATGGAAGGCGGGCAGCTGCCGCTCGAGCAATCGCTGACCGCCTACAAGCGCGGCGCCGAGCTGCTCAAGTTCTGTCAGGCTCAGCTGGCGGACGCTCAGCAGCAGGTCAAGGTTCTCGAAGCCGGCGCGCTGAAGAATCTCGCCGGTGACGATGACGACGCCTGATTTCCGGCATTGGGCGAGCGCCCACCAGCAGCGCATCGAGGCGCAGTTGCAAGCGGTGCTTCCGGGCGCCGACCTTGCGCCGCAACGCCTGCATCAGGCCATGCGCTACGCGGTGCTCGGCGGGGGCAAGCGCGTGCGGCCGCTGCTGGCATTTGCCGCTGGCGAAATCAGCCGCGCCGACGCTGGCCGCGTGGCAGTCGCGGGCGCAGCGGTCGAGTTGATCCACGCGTATTCGCTGGTACACGACGATCTGCCGTGCATGGATGATGACGTGTTGCGGCGTGGCAAGCCGACCTGTCATATCGAGTTCGACGAAGCGACCGCATTGCTGGCGGGCGATGCGCTGCAAAGCCTCGCGTTCCAGCTGCTCGCCG
>JACPTJ010000230.1 GCA_016192835.1 Betaproteobacteria bacterium | reverse complement strand
GTCGGATTGCTGTCGCTGCAATTGCGCGATTTCGATGCGGCCGAGGCGCAGCTGCTGCGCGCGCTCGAAACCAATTACAAAGACCCCGACGCGGTACGCTTCTACCTCGGGCAGGCCAACGAGCAGCACCAGCGTTTCGACGAGGCATTGCGCTGGTACGGCAGCATCAAAGGCGGCGATCAGTATGTGCCGGCGCGTTCGCACTACGCGACGATACTCGCCAAGCAGGGCAAGCTCGATGAAGCGCGCAAGTATCTGCAGGAGTCGGGGCAGAGCGCGCAGCAGCGCGTACAGTTCGTCCAGGCCGAGGCGCAGCTGTTGCGCGAAGCCAACGATTATCGCGGCGCATACGACGTGCTTGGCCAGGCGCTCGAGAAAAATCCCAAATCGCCAGAGTTGCTGTATGACCACGCGATGGCGGCGGAAAAAATCGACCGCATCGACGTACTGGAGTCGAACCTGCGCCAGGTGATCCAGATCAAGCCGGATCACGCGCACGCCTACAATGCGCTCGGCTACACACTGGCTGATCGCAACACCCGGCTGCAGGAAGCCTATACACTGATCGAGCAGGCGCTGAAGATTGCGCCGGAAGACCCGTTCATCATGGACAGCATGGGCTGGGTGCTCTACCGCATGGGCCAGCACGATTCCGCGCTCGTGTTCCTGAAGCGCGCCTTCGAGCTGCGGCCGGACGCCGAAATCGCGGCGCACCTCGGGGAGGTGTTGTGGGCGGCCGGCCAGCGCGATGAAGCGCGCAAGATCTGGGATAGCGCGCTCAAGCTAAGTCCCGCCAACGAAGTGCTGCTGGCGACGGTCAAGAAGTTTTCTCCGTAAAACCGGCGCGTGTGCGCCCGGTTCAGACCATGAATTCGATGTTCCGGTGCTGGGTTGCGCTGTGCGCGGCATTGCTCGCCGCGTGCGCCGGCCCGGTCGTTGCGCCGGTTGCGCCGGCTTTCGATCTCACCGGCCGCGTCGCGGTGCGCTTTCAGGACCGCGGTTTCTCGAGTGCAGTGCACTGGAAGCAGAATGGCGGCAGCGATGAAATCTGGCTCACCGCGCCGCTCGGACAGACCATCGCTCACCTGCAGGCCGACGCTGCGGGCGCGATACTCACCGCCGCCGACCAGAAACAGTATCGTGCGAGTTCGATCGAAAGCCTCACTCGCAGCGCGCTGGGGTGGCGTTTTCCGGTTGCCGGCATGCGTTACTGGGTGTTCGGCCAGCCGGCGCCGGGTATGACCCTCACCGCGATCGAGCGCAATGACGCCGGCCGCATTATGCGGTTCAGACAGGACGATTGGCAGGTCGCGTTCAATTACGCCGCCACCGGCCTCGCGCCCTCCCGGCTTGAGATTGTCAGCAGCGACGCCAATATCCGGTTTGTGATCGATCGCTGGACTCCCGGGCCGCCATGAGCGCGGACACGGCCTATCCCGCGCCCGCCAAGCTCAATTTGATGCTGCGCGTGACTGGCAGGCGCGCCGACGGTTACCACCTGCTGCAGACGGTGTACCGCTTCATCGATTACGGCGACACGCTGCGCTTTACGGTGCGCACGGACGGCGCGATCACTCGCGCGAATCAGGTGGCCGGTGTGGCGGAGGCCGACGATCTCACGCTGCGCGCGGCGGCTCTGTTGCAGCGGGCGGCCGGCACCCGGCTGGGTGCGGATATCGTGCTCGAGAAGCGCCTGCCGTTAGGCGGCGGGCTGGGTGGCGGCAGCTCGGACGCCGCGACCACCCTGATCGCGCTAAACCGCCTGTGGGACCTCGCTTTGCCGCGCGCACGGCTGCAGGAACTGGCGCTCGAACTCGGCGCCGACGTGCCCGTGTTCGTATTCGGCGAGTCGGCGCTGGGCGAGGGCGTAGGCGAGCAATTGCGGCCGCTCGAGCTGCCGGCGGCGTGGTATCTGGTGCTTATTCCGCCCGTCAGCGTGTCTACCGCGATGATTTTCCAAGACCCGGATTTGAAAAGGGATTCGATTCCGATTAGAATACCGCCCTTTTCAGTTGTTGCGGGTCGAAACGACCTTGAACCGGTGGTCTGCCGTCATTACCCCAAGGTTGCGCGTCATCTGGCATGGCTCAGGCAGCACGGCGCCGCGCGGATGACAGGGTCCGGTGCGTGCGTGTTTGCCGAATTCAGCACTGAAGCTGAAGCGCGCACGGTATGGCGGCAATTGCCGGCGACGATGCGGGGTGTAGTCGCCCGCGGGCTGGACCGCCATCCATTATGGCCGCTGTGCGCATGAGCGAGAGGCTGGTCAGCGTTGCGCGCCATGAGTATTGCTAGCGTTTGGGGAGTCGCCAAGTGGTAAGGCACCGGATTTTGATTCCGGCATTCGTAGGTTCGATCCCTACCTCCCCAGCCAGATTTTTGCGGGTTTGAGTCGCGGTTGCGGCGACCGGACTTGCGTTACTGATAAAGGCGACACGGCATGGCGTACGACCGTCTGATGGTGTTCACCGGCAACGCGACGCCGAAACTCGCCGCGGACGTCGTTCGGCATCTGAACATCCACCTCGGCAAGGCCAAGGTCGGCCGCTTCAGCGACGGCGAGGTCATGATCGAAGTGCAGGAAAACGTCCGTGGCAAGGACGTGTTCGTGCTGCAGTCGATCTGCTCGCCGCCGAACGACAACCTGATGGAAGTGTTGGTGCTGGTCGACGCGCTGAAGCGCGCGTCGGCGTCGCGGGTGACGGCGGCGATCCCGTACATGGGATATGCGCGCCAGGACCGGCGGCCGGGCTCGGCGCGCGTGCCGATCACGGCGAAAGTGGTGGCCAACATGCTGGTCTCGGTGGGCGTGGACCGGGTATTGACGATGGACCTGCACTCGGAGCAGATCCAGGGGTTTTTCGATCTCCCGGTCGACAATATTTATTCCGCGCCGATCCTGCTGGGCGACATCTGGAAGCGCGATTTCAGGAATCTGGTCGTGGTGTCGCCGGACGTGGGCGGCGTGGTGCGCGCCAGAGCGCTCGCGAAGCGGCTCGAGGCCGACCTCGCGATCATCGACAAGCGGCGGCCGCGGCCGAACGTGGCGAACGTGATGCACATCATAGGGGATGTCAGCGGGCGCACCTGCGTCATTGTCGACGACATGGTCGATACCGCCAACACGCTGTGCGCGGCGGCGAAGGCGCTGAAGGAGCACGGCGCGGAACGCGTACTGGCGTATTGCACGCACCCGGTGTTGTCGGGCAAGGCAGTCGAACACATTGCGCATTCGGCGATCGACGAACTGGTGGTGACGGACACGATACCATTGAGCGAGGACGCGGAGAAATGCAAGAGGATCCGCGTGCTGTCGATCGCAGGACTGCTCGCCGAGACCATGTTGCGCATCAGCAACGAGGATTCGGTGAGTTCATTGTTTGTTGAATAGCTTTGAGTGCCGTGATTAGTAATTAGTAATTGGTAATTGGTGACTGGTGATTAGTGATTGGTGATTAGTGATTGGTGATTAGTAATTGGTGACTGGTGAAAACCGGTTTTACTAATCACGAATCACTAATCACCAATCACTGTTTTTTGGAGACTGTAATGAAAATTGAATTTACCGCTTTTCCGCGCACAGCGCAGGGTACGGGTGCGAGCCGCCGTATGCGTGGTGCCGGCAAGGTGCCGGGCATCGTTTACGGCGCCGACCAACCCGCCCAGCCGATCGAAATCGATCACCATGCGCTGTTTCGCCATCTCAAGATGGAGGCGTTTCACGCGTCGATCCTCGATATGACGCTGGATGGCAACAAGCAGCAGGTGCTGCTGCGCGACGTGCAGATGCACCCCTTCCGGCAGTTGGTGCTGCATGTCGACTTCCAGCGCGTTGACAAGAACAGGAAGATCCACATGAAAGTGCCGCTGCACTTCATCAACGCCGAGACCTGCCCGGGCGTCAAGACCGGCGGCGGCGTGATCAACCACGTGTTGAACGAGATCGATATTCAGTGTCTGCCGGATGACCTGCCCGAATTCATCGTGGTCAACCTCGAGCCGCTCGAACTGGGCCATTCGATGCACCTTAACGAGGTGCCGTTACCCGCGGGCGTGGAGGTGATCGCCCGGCTCAAGAAGGAGAATCCGGCGATCGTGTCGGTGCAGGTGCCGAAGGCGATCGTGATCGAGGAAGAGGTTGCAGCGCCCGTCACCGAAATCATCGGCGAGGTTCCGGCCGAGGGCGAGGAAGCTGCTGCCGAGGGCAAGGAAGAGGGGAAGGCCGAGAAAAAAGAGGCGGCTGCCGACAAGAAAGAAGCCGGCAAGAAGGAACCCGCCAAGAAGGAATAAGCCGGGACTTCCGGCTTGGAAGCCCGCCATGTTTGCGTCGTGCAGACCGGATATGGCGGGCTTTTTTTGTTGCCCGATAGGGTTGAACCGCCAAGACGCCAAGGCCGCCAAGAAGTTCGAAAGGAAAAAATGCGTCACCGCGTGGTAATCATGCTGGATGCGCCGCCGGGAAGCATGCGAGCGGGTTTATCTCGTTCGCTTGCTTTTCTTGGCGTGCTTGGCGTCTTGGCGGTTGACAACGAATGAGGCTCGTCGTCGGGCTCGGGAATCCGGGCACAAAATACGAGCGCACGCGCCATAACGCCGGTCTTTGGTGGGTGGAGCGGCTGGCGCAGGGCGCCAGAGTGACGCTGCGCAATGAAGGCAAATTCCACGGCCGCGTCGC
>JACPTJ010000159.1 GCA_016192835.1 Betaproteobacteria bacterium | reverse complement strand
CGGCAGTTTCTGGCTGCTGTGCGGCGGCATGACGTTGATGGGCGTCTACACCGCGTTCGGCAAGTACTATCGCTTCGCCGCCGCCGATGCCGCCGGCCATACCTTCAGAGCGAAGGCGATTTCCCTGACGCTGGCGGGCGGCATCGTCGGCGGCATCGTCGGGCCCGAGATGGCGAAGCGCACCGTGGATCTCTTCGCCGATTACCTGTACCTGGGCTCGTACCTGTCGTTGATTTTCGTTTGCCTGCTGGCGACGCTGCTGCTGCAGCCCCTGAGCATTCCGAAGCTCTCGGAACACGATCTCAAGGACTCCGGCCGGCCGCTGGGCGCGATCATGCGCCAGCCGGTTTTCGTGGTGGCGGTGCTGGCGTCGATGCTTTCCTACGGCATCATGAATCTGTTCATGACATCGACTCCGTTGGCGATGCGCGCGCACGATCACCCCTTCCACGATGCGGCGTTCGTGATCGAGTGGCACATGATCGGCATGTACGGGCCGTCGTTTTTCACCGGATCGCTCATCAACCGCTTCGGCGTGCTGAACGTGATCCTCGCCGGGATCGTACTGCTGTTCGTGTGCATCGTGTCGGCGCTGGCCGGCACCGGCCTCGTCAATTTCTGGACGGCCCTGTTTCTGCTCGGCGTCGGATGGAACTTCATGTACGTCGGTGGCTCGGCGCTGCTTCTTGAATGCCATTCGCCGGCGGAACGCGCCAAGACCCAGGCTGCCAACGATTTCCTGATTTTCGTGACGATGGCGATCTCGTCGACGTCCTCCGGAGTGCTGCTCAACAAGAGCGGCTGGCACGCCGTCAACTACGGCTCGATCCCCTTCCTGGTCATAGCGACCGCAGCGACGCTCTGGCTGATGTGGCGGCGGCGCAGTAAATAGGGTCAGTGTAACTTTTTCGTGGCGCATGGTAATGCGGCATGACAAGCCATTCGGCTGAGAAAAAGTTACACTGACCCTATTTACCCAGGCAAGCGGAGCGATAATTTCATGGATCTGCCGAACTACGCAACCCTCAAGACCGAAATGGCGGAGCCCCACGTGCTGGTGGTTACGCTCAACCGCCCCGAAGCGGCCAATGCCATCAACACCCAGATGGGCCGGGATTTCCTCGACTTGTGGACGCGGCTCACCGAGGATGCCGGAGACGTGCGCTGCGTGGTGCTCACCGGGGCAGGGGACAAAGTATTCTGCGCCGGCGGTGACCTCAAGGAGCGCCACGGCATGACGCGGGAGCAGTGGGTGCGCCAGCACGAGATCTTCGAGCGCCAGTACTGGACGCTCGTGGACCTGTATTTGCCGGTCATCGCGGCGGTCAACGGCCACGCTTACGGCGGCGGTTTCGAGACCGTGCTGTCGTGCGATTTCGCCCGGCACGGGCGGAACTCAAAACCTCCCGCGCGCCGTCGGCGAGCGCCGCGCCAAGGAAATCCTCATGACCGGGAAGCCGGTCAGCGCGCAGCAGGCGTACGAATGGGGCGTGCTGAACGCGGTGTGCGAGCCGCAGGAATTAATGCCCAAGGCGCTCGAGACCGCGCACACGATTGCCGGAAATGCGCCGCTGTCGGTGCGTCAGATCAAGAAATCGGTCCGTTTCGGCATGCAGATGGAGTTGAAGACGGCCTACCGGTTCGAGATCGAGGCGTACAATCATCTGGTCGAAACCGAGGATCGTTACGAGGGCGTGAAGGCGTTCAACGAAAAGCGCAAGCCGGTGTTCAAGGGGCGTTGAGTCATTTCTTGTGCTTGACTGGCGACCAGTAAACCGTAAAAATGGGTTTCCGTATTGGCGATAATCAGGAGCTAAAGTGAAAACTACTGTCGAACTGCCGGATGATCTCGCTCGCCGAATCAAGGCCGAGGCGGCGCTGCGCGGGCGCAAGCTCAAGGACCTGGTCGCGGAAGGCCTGCGCCTCGTGCTGGAAGCTCCGGAATCGGCTGCTTCCCCGGCGAAAAAGCGGCAGCCGCCCACGGCCTACGAGCTGATGAAAGATGGTCGCGGGATTGTCGATAGCGGTATCGGCGATCTTGCTACCAACCCGAAGTACATGAAAGGCTTCGGCCGTGCCTCGCGCCGCCATCGTTGACACCGGACCGCTGGTCGCGCTGCTGGATGCGAGCGACTCGGCCCACGGCTGGACGATCCGTCAATTCCGGCAGATCACCGGGCCGCTGCTCACCTGTGAGGCCGTCGTGGCGGAGGCCCTTTATCTGCTGCGATCCCTGCGGCCGGCCCAGGAAAAGATACTGGAGTGGATCGAGGGCGGCGTGCTTGTATGTCCCTTCGTTCTGGCGGAAGAGGTTGCGCAGGTCAGAGGACTATGGAAAAAGTATGCGGATGTGCCGATGTCGCTCGCCGACGCCTGCCTGGTGCGCATGAGCGAGAAGCACGACCACCACCATGTCTGTACGCTGGATAGAGATTTCGCCGTCTATCGCAAGCGCGGCCGCGAACCGATTCCGCTCATCATTCCGCCGGTGGCGTAGAGCATGGTGTCCACCACTCACGAGCACGCCGGCAACGCACTGGAGTTGCTGTTCAGACGGAGGACAAAATGCAACGTATTGACGTGATGGTCCGAGAGGTAGGGCTGCGCGACGGTTTGCAGATACATCCCACGTTCATGCCGACGGATAGCAAGATCGCGTGGATCGAGGCGGAAGCCGCGGCGGGTGTTGCGGAAATCGAAGTGACTTCCTACGTTCCATCCAAGCTCATTCCGCAGTTCGCTGACGCCGAGGAGGTCACGCGCCGCGCGCTTGGCGTTGCGGGCCTCACGGTCGCCGCGCTGATCCCGAACTCGAGGGGCGCGGAGCGCGGGATTGCGCTCGGGGTGCACAAGCTCAACT
>JACPTJ010000229.1 GCA_016192835.1 Betaproteobacteria bacterium | reverse complement strand
CGGCCCGGCCGCAGGAGGTCGGGCGCTGGTGGATGCCGGGACAGTGGGTCGCGGGCGGCGAGCAGCCGACGTGGCAGGGGGACGCGCACAAATGCCATCATCCGCTGCGTTTCGGCAATCGCCTCTACACCAGCTATTGGCAGGGCGGGCTGGTGATCCTCGACATCGAGGACATGAGCAAACCGAAATTCGTGTCGGGCCGCGACTGGAGTCCGCCGTTTCCGTGGCCGACGCACACCGCACTGCGCATTCCGTTCCAGATCGACCACCGCGATTTCATGCTGGTGTCGGACGAAGACGTTTTCCGCCAGCCCGAAACGTCGCCGTATCCGGCCGCCTTTCTGTGGATGGTCGATATCTCCGACGAGAAACATCCGCAGCCGATCTCCACTTTCCAGGTCGAGGACATGCCGCCCGAGCCGCAGCCGCGCATGACGGGTTGCCATCAGCCGTGCGAGAAAGTCACGGGCACCGAGATTCCGGTAGCGTGGTTTGCCCACGGTCTCAGGATCATCGACATTTCGCGGCCACACGCGCTGAAAGAAGTGGCCTATTACCTGCCTGACGTACCGCAAGGTTCGGAGCGCGTGCAGAGCAACGATGTGACGGTCGACGAGCGGGGTCTTATCTACTTGCTCGACCGCGTGCGCGGGCTGCACATCCTGGAACGTACCTGAAATGAACATCACGATACTCGACGATTATCACGACACCGTCCGGACGCTCGCTTGTTTCGGCAAGCTTGCGGGCCACGACGTCACGGTCTGGAACGATCATACCAAGGACGTCGAGACGCTTGCGGCGCGGCTTAAGGACACCGAGGCACTGGTACTGATCCGGGAGCGCACGCCGATCCGCGTGCCGCTGCTCGAGCGCCTCAACCGGCTCAAGCTCATCAGCCAGCGCAGCGTGTACCCGCATATCGACGTCGATGCGTGCACGCGGCGCGGCGTGATCGTATCCTCGAGCATGCACCCGGGGCAGCCGTCGTACGCGACCGCTGAACTGACCTGGGGGCTGATCATCGCCGCGATGCGGCAGATTCCGCAGCAGATGGCCGCGCTCAAGGCCGGCAAATGGCAAACCGCCGTTGGCGTCGGCTTGCGAGGCAGGACGCTGGGTATCTACGGCTATGGCAGGATCGGCAGCGTCGTCGCGGGCTACGGCAAGGCGTTCGGCATGAAAGTGCGGGTGTGGGCGCGCGAAGCGGGACTCGCCCGCGCTCGCGCCGACGGCTACAGCGCCGCGCGCAGCAAGGAGGCATTTTTTCAGGAATGCGACGTGATTTCCCTGCATATGCGGCTGGTCGATGCAACGCGCGGCATCGTGACCGCGGCCGATCTGGCACAGATGAAGCCGACCGCGCTGATCGTCAACACCAGCCGTGCCGGGCTGATCGCGCCGGGCGCGCTGGTCGAAGCGTTGCGCTCCGGCCGCCCCGGCATGGCGGCGGTCGACGTCTACGAGGAGGAGCCGTTGCGCGATACGGGTCATCCACTGCTCGCTCTGGACAATGTGGTCTGCACGCCGCACATCGGCTACGTGGAACGCGACGGTTACGAATCTCAGTTCAGTGATATTTTCGATCAGATACTGGCCTACCTGGCCGGCAAGCCGACCAATGTCGTGAATCCCGAGGTGTTAGAATCGGCCAAAATATGATTCTCTGCTCTGGTGCGCGAGTTGAAAGATGAAAACGACCTTTCTTGAATTCGAGCAGCCGATCGCGGAGCTCGAAGCCAAGATCGATGAACTGCGCTACGTGCAGGACGACTCGGCGCTGGACATTTCGGAAGAAATCGCGCGCCTGCAGAAAAAAAGCCAGGCGCTGACCCGGGAAATCTACGGCAAGCTCAACGCCTGGCAGATCGCGCAGGTCGCGCGCCATCCACAGCGTCCCTATTCGCTCGACTACATCCAGAATCTTTTCACGGGCTTCGAGGAACTGCACGGCGATCGTGCATTCGCCGACGACCCGGCGATTGTCGGCGGTCTGGCGCGCTTCAATGGCCAGTCGGTGATGGTGATCGGGCATCAGAAAGGGCGCGATACCAAGGACAAGATCTACCGCAATTTCGGCATGCCCAAGCCGGAGGGCTATCGCAAGGCGCTGCGGCTGATGAAGCTCGCGGAGAAATTCGGCGTGCCGGTATTCACCTTCATCGACACCCCGGGCGCATACCCCGGCGTCGGCGCCGAAGAGCGCGGCCAATCGGAGGCGATCGGCCGCAGTCTGTATGTCATGGCCGAGCTGCGCGTGCCGATCGTCTGCACCGTGATCGGCGAGGGAGGTTCCGGCGGCGCGCTGGCCATTGCGGTGGGGGACGCGCTGCTCATGTTGCAATACGCAACCTACGCGGTGATCTCGCCTGAAGGTTGCGCCTCGATTCTGTGGAAGAGCGCCGACTACGCCGCCGAGGCCGCAGAGACGCTCGGCATTACCTCAAACCGTCTCAAGACCCTGGGCCTGATCGACAAGATCGTCGCCGAGCCGCCAGGCGGCGCGCATCGCGACCCCGATGCGATGATGCAGAACCTGAGAAAGGCGCTGCAGGACACGTGGCGCCCGCTGGAGGCACAGTCGATTGATAAACTGCTCGAAAAGCGGTTCGTGAGGCTGATGGGTTATGGCAAGTTCAAGGAAGTCGCCGAGAAGTAACGCGCTGACCGCCCACGTTACTGCAATCCTGAGGCAGCATGTGAAGCGCGGCGACCGGCTGGTCGCAGGCTTGAGCGGCGGCGTCGATTCGGTGGTGTTGCTCGACCTGCTGCTGCGGGCGTCGAAAAAACTCCATTTCGAGCTGGCCGCAGTGCATGTCAATCACCAGATCAACCCTGCCGCCGGCCACTGGGCGGCGTTTTGCCGCGCTTTTTGCAAGCAGCGTGGCGTCGCATTCACCGCCGTACGGGTGAAGGTTCCACGCGGCGGGAGCCTTGAGGCGGCGGCGCGCGATGCCCGCTACCGGGTTTTTGCGGCACTGCCCGCCGATCATGTCGCGCTCGCCCACAATCTCGACGATCAGGCGGAAACGGTGCTGTTGCAAATGCTGCGAGGCGCCGGCGTCAAAGGAATGAGCGCAATGCCCGTAATACGGAATTCGATCCTCCGTCCTCTGCTCGAGATTCCGCGCAGCGAGATCGAAGCTTACGCGCGCCGCCGCAAGCTCGAGTGGATCGAAGACGAAAGCAATGCTGATGTCTATTACGACCGCAATTTTCTGCGCCATCGCGTATTGCCGGTGATCGCTGAGCGCTATCCCGCATACCGCAGGACCCTGGCGCGTGCGAGCCGCAACCTGGCCGAAGCCGCGCAGTTGCTCGACGATCTGGCGGCATCCGATACGCAGTTGACGGCCGGCGGGATCGAGATCAGCTCTCTGCGCCGGCTGTCAGCACCGCGTGCGAAAAATGTAATCAGGCATTTTCTCGGCCTGCACGGCGTAACCATGCCCAACGCGGCGCGGCTGGATGAAAGCGTGCGTCAGCTGCAGTCGCAACGCGCGATGCGCACCACCATCGACCTTGGCGAGCATCTATTGCGCCGTCACGCGAATGAACTGCGCGTCGTCGCCAAAACCCTGTCGTTGCCAGGCGGCTACTGCCACGAGTGGCATGGAGAGAGCAGGCTGCGCTTGCCCGAACTGGGTGGCACGCTGGTGCTGAAGAAATGCCGCGGCTCGGGCATCAGCCTCGCCCGCCTCGCTGGTGCGCCAGTCACAGTGCGCCTGCGGCAGGGTGGAGAGCGCCTGCAGCTGCATCCGCAGCGGCCGCGCCGCAGTCTGAAGAACCTGTTGCAGGAATCACGCATTCCCCCCTGGGAGCGCGCACGGCTGCCGCTGCTGTTTTGCGGCGACGAATTGGTGTGGGCCGCTGGAATCGGTGTCGGCTGCCGTTTCCAGGCGGAGCCGGGCGACGCATCCGTGCAGCCGCTGTGGTTGCCGTCCGCGCGCGCGAAGCGGTAGGCTTGCAGGCGGGTTGCCGATTTTCGTTTGGCGGTGCCTGTGCCAACGCCCACAAGCGGGCTTTAAGGCACTGTTTTCGGCGCGGCGTGCCGATGCGCCTCATGGCGCGAATTCGCTTTATTTCAAAGCCTTATCGTGTTATTCTTCGCGGTTAATCTCAACCCCATCAGCCTAGATTCGAAGGACTACGCATGGCAGTCGAACGCACTCTTTCCATCATCAAGCCGGACGCGGTGGCCAACAACGTGATCGGCCAGATTCTGGCCCGCTTCGAGAAGGCCGGCTTGAAAATCATCGCAGCGCGCATGCTGCAGTTATCGCGCCGGGACGCGGAGGGTTTTTACGCGGTGCACCGCGAGCGCCCCTTTTTCAAGGATCTGGTCGAATTCATGACCGGCGGGCCGGTGATGGTGCAGGTGTTGGAAGGCGAGAACGCGATTCAGAAAAATCGCGACCTGATGGGTGCCACTGATCCCAAAAAAGCTGCCCAAGGAACGATACGCGCCGACTTCGCTCAAAGCATAGACGCCAACGCGGTGCACGGTTCGGACGGGCCTGACACCGCGACGGTGGAGATTGCCTACTTCTTTTCGACGTTGAACGTCTATTCGCGTTAATTGCTTTCGCCATGACCGTCAATCTGCTCGAGTTTGAAAAACACGAGTTCGCGCAGTTCTGCGCGGAAATAGGCGAAAAACCGTTCCGCGCGCGACAACTGATGCATTGGATTCATCAGTCCGGCACCGACGATTTCGACGTCATGTCCGACATTTCCAGGCCGCTGCGCGAGCGGCTCAAGGCGACGGCTGAAATCCGCGCGCCGCGCGTAGTGCGCGATACGACCGCGGCCGACGGCACGCGCAAATGGCTGCTCGAGGTCGGCGCCGGCAACGCCGTCGACGCCGTGTTTATACCTGAACGCTATCGAGGCACGCTGTGCATCTCGTCGCAGGCGGGGTGCGCGCTTGCCTGCACGTTCTGCTCGACCGGCCGGCAGGGCTTCAATCGCAACCTGACGGTGGCTGAAATCATCGGCCAGCTGTGGTGGGCCAACCGGTGTCTTGGCCGCGGCATCACCGCCGCGCGGCCGATCAGTAACGTGGTGATGATGGGCATGGGCGAGCCGCTCGCCAATTTCGACAATGTCGTGGCTGCCATGCAGTTGATGCTGGACGACGATGCCTACGGCTTGTCGCGCCGCCGTGTGACGTTGTCGACCTCGGGACTGGTGCCCGCGCTCGACCGCCTGCGCGATACGTGTCCGGTGGCGCTTGCGGTTTCCCTGCACGCGCCGACCGATGCGCTGCGCGACGAACTGGTGCCGATCAACAGGAAATACCCGCTCAAGGAGTTGCTCGCGGCGTGCGTACGCTACATCGAGCGGGCGCCGCGTGACTTCGTGACTTTCGAGTACGTGATGCTGGACGGCGTCAACGACACCGTCGCGCACGCGCGGCAACTGGCAAAACTGGTGCGAGCCGTGCCCTGCAAGATCAACCTGATTCCATTCAATCCGTTTCCGGACTCGGGTTACCGGCGT
Organism: Betaproteobacteria bacterium; assembly: GCA_016192835.1. GTDB lineage: Bacteria > Pseudomonadota > Gammaproteobacteria > Burkholderiales > SG8-41 > PALSA-1004. Next base: position 13,861 of record JACPTJ010000229.1, on the reverse strand, counting down.
TCAAGTGCGGACGCGATCGCGCGGTTTCGCGATGTATTGGCGCAGAGCGAACTGACCGTGACGGTACGAAAAACGCGCGGCGACGACATCGACGCGGCATGCGGGCAGCTCACGGGACAGGTGCAGGACAAAACGCGCCGCCGCGAGCAGCGCGTGGCGGCGGCAATTTCGTGAGGCGCGCCATGAGATCGTTGACAGCGGCAGGTTTGATGCTGATCGTTGCGGGTTGCGCGGGCACTGGACACCAACCGGCGGACTACGCGCCGCAAAGCGACGCCGATACCGAGTTGCAGGCGCGGGCGCGGATCCATACTGAACTCGCGGCAGGATATTTCGAGCTCGGCAATTACGGCGTGGCTCTGCAGGAGGCCGCTGAAGCGCTCAAGTCCGACCCCAATTCCACGCCGGCGCTGAACGTGCTGGGTCTGGTCTACATGGAGTTGCGCGACGACAAAGCGGCTGAAGCCCACTTTCAGCGCGCGTTGCGCATAAGTCCGCTCGATTCGAACGCCAATCACAACTACGGTACGTTTCTGTGCCAGCGCAAACGCGAGCAGGAGTCGGTCAAGTACTTTCTTGCAGCGCTGCGCAACCCGCTGTATACGACGCCTGACAAATCGTGGGTCAATGCGGGCATCTGCGCGCGCCAGGCGGGTGACCTCGTCAATGCCGAGGATTATTTCCAGAAGGCGCTCAAGGTGCGTCCGGCCCAGCCGCAGGCGCTCTTCCAGATGGCGGATCTGGCTTACAAGCGCAAAAACTACCCTGAGGCCAAGACCTACCTGATGCGTTTGCAGCGCGATGACGTCCTCAGCGCTGAATTGCTGTGGCTTAGGCTGCGCGTGGAACGCGGTCTCGGCGACCGTAACGCTGAAGCCAGCCTTGGCTTCCAATTGCGCAGGAATTTCCCCGATTCACGCGAAGCGCGTGCTTTGATGGCGGGCCAGTACGAATGAGCGACGCGGTTTCCACGGTGGATGTCGAAGCGGCGCCGGTACGGTTCGGGCGGGAGCTCGCGGCTGCGCGCGAGGGCTGCGGGCTCAGCATCGCCGAAGTTGCGCGCCAGCTCAAGCTCTCGCCAAGGCAGGTGGAGGCAATGGAAGCCGGCGATTACCAGCGCCTGCCCGGTCCGGTGTTCGCGCGCGGCTTCCTGCGCAATTACGCGCGGCTGGTAAAGCTCGATCCGGAGGTGCTGCTGGCCAGCGCGGAGCAGCGATTGCACCCCGCCGCCCAGGGGGAGCCGGAGTTTCCGCATTCGTTCGACATTCCGTTTCCCACCGGGCGCGAATTCAAGTGGCGGAAATATGCCATCGCGGTGCCGGTGCTGCTGGTACTAGTGGTGCTGGCGGGGATCTTCGAGGCCTATCGCGAGGATGCGACCGCAGTGAGTGTGAAGTCGGGCCCGGTCGCTCTGCCGCAGCCGCAAGTTGCGGCGCGGGACCAGGCGGCAACGAGCCCCGCACCGCAAATTGCCGCGGTCGGTGATGCCGAGGTCAAGCCCGCGCTTACCCTGGATGCGACCGCGTTGTCCGGAAAAGCCGCAACAGAAAAATCGACGCTTCCCGCCCATGCGGCGGCGGTGGAGCGCAAACCGGGCGAGCACCTGCTCAAGCTCACGTTCGACACGCAGTCGTGGGTGGAGATTCATGATCGCACCGGGCGCAGGATTTTCTCGCGACTCAATGCTGCCGGCACGGAGCAGGCGGTGAGCGGCGAGCCGCCACTTACACTGGTGGTCGGCAACGCGCGCGGTGTGCGCCTGACCCACAACGGTCAGCCGGTTGATCTTGCGCCCCACACGCTTGTCTCCGTGGCGCGCCTGACCCTCGAGTAGCCGCCCATGGTCGGAGTCCATACGCGCCGTGCGGCGCGCCAGGTGCTGATCGGGGACGTCGCGATCGGCGGCGGGGCACCGGTCGTGGTGCAGTCGATGACCAATACGGACACCGAGGACGTTGCGGCGACCGTCGCGCAGGTGGCCGCGCTTGCGCGCGCCGGCTCCGAACTGGTGCGGGTCACGGTGAATACGGCCGAGGCGGCGGCGGCCGTGCCGCATATCCGCGAACGGCTCGCGGCGATGGGTATCACCGTGCCGCTCGTCGGGGATTTCCATTTCAACGGCCACCGGCTGCTCAGGCAGCATCCGGCATGCGCCGAAGCGCTCGCCAAGCTGCGCATCAATCCCGGCAATGTCGGTCACGGCAGCAAGCGCGATGAGCAGTTCGCGGCCCTGATCGAGTTTGCGTGCCGGTACGGCAAGCCGGTGCGCATTGGCGTCAACTGGGGCAGTCTCGATCCCGAGTTGCTGGCGCGCATGATGGATGATAACGCGCGCAGTGCACTTCCCGCAGATGCGGGGGTGGTGACGCGCGACGCGCTGGTAGCCTCGGCGCTCGAAAGCGCGCAGCAGGCCGAGCAATTCGGCCTGGCGGGCGACAAAATAGTTCTGTCGTGCAAAGTAAGCGGCGTGCAGGACCTGATTGCCGTCTATCGCGACCTCGCGGCGCGCTGCGACTATCCACTGCATCTCGGCCTTACTGAGGCCGGCATGGGATCCAAGGGCATCGTCGCGTCGAGCGCGGCGCTGGCGGTGCTGCTGCAGGAAGGCATCGGCGACACGATCCGCATCTCGCTGACGCCTGAGCCGGGCGGCGACCGCACGCGCGAAGTGGTGGTGGCGCAGGAGCTGTTGCAGACCATGGGGCTGCGCTCGTTTACGCCCCTGGTGATCGCGTGTCCCGGCTGCGGCCGCACCACCAGTACGTTTTTCCAGGAACTCGCCGCCGACATTCAGTCCTATCTGCGCGCGCAGATGCCGTTATGGCGCGGCCGCTATCCCGGCGTCGAGAGCATGCATGTTGCGGTGATGGGGTGCGTGGTCAACGGCCCGGGCGAGAGCAAGCACGCCAATATCGGGATCAGCCTTCCCGGGTCGGGCGAAAACCCGGTGGCGCCGGTCTATATCGATGGCGCCAAAGCGGTGACGTTGAAAGGCGAGCACATCGCGGCCGAATTCCAGGCGCTGGTCGAGCAGTACGTGCAGAAAAATTACTCTGCGGAAAGTCCGGCGGCCGAGCAAACCCCGACGACGGTAGGCTGAGAACGGCGCCCCCCAAAAATCATGCCTGACAAAATTCACGCCGTGCGCGGGATGAACGACGTCCTGCCCGCAAAATCTCCGCTGTGGGAATTGCTTGAGGACGCGGTGCGCGATGTCTTCCGCCAATACGGCTACAGGAACATCCGCACGCCGATGGTCGAGCGCACCGAACTGTTCGTGCGCGGCGTAGGCCAGGCCACGGATATTGTCGAAAAGGAGATGTATTCCTTTGTCGACGCGATGAACGGCGACAACCTGTCACTGCGGCCGGAAGGCACTGCACCGACGGTACGCGCGGTACTCGAGCATAACCTGCTCTACAACGGCCCGCAGCGCTTGTGGTACAGCGGCCCGCTGTTCCGTCATGAGCGGCCGCAGAAAGGCCGTTATCGTCAATATCATACGTTTGGCGCCGAGGCGCTGGGGTTTCCCGGGCCCGAGATCGATGTCGAACTGCTGATGATGGCGCGTCGCCTGTGGCAGCGGCTGAACCTCGACGGCGTGCAGCTGCAGATCAATACCATCGGCAGTGCCGAGGAGCGGCGGGCGTTTCGTGACAAGTTGATCGCGTACTTCGAGCGCCATCAGGAGCTGCTCGATGACGATGCGAAGCGACGGCTGCATGCCAACCCGCTGCGTATCCTCGACAGCAAAAATCCCGCGATGCAGGCCATGATCGAGGCGGCGCCGAAACTGATCGATGCTGTCGGCCGCGACTCGCGTGCCAATTTCGAAGCGGTGCAGGCCGGCCTGGACGTGGCCGGAATCCCGTTCAGCATCAACCCGCGTCTGGTGCGCGGGCTCGACTATTACAACCTCACCGTTTTCGAGTGGGTGAGCGACAGGCTGGGCGCGCAAAGCGCAGTATGCTCCGGCGGTCGCTACGACGGGCTGTGCGAGCAACTGGGTGGCAAACCGACTCCGGGCTGCGGCTTTGGCATCGGGGTTGAGCGCACGCTGTTGCTGCTCGACGCGCACCACCACATCGGCCAACCGGCCGCCCCCGATGCGTACCTGGTCCATCAAGGCGCGCAAGCGGCACGCTTTGCGTTCGTCGCGGCCGAGCGGTTGCGCGATTACGGGTTGACGGTGATCTACGATTGCAGCGGCGGCAGCTTCAAATCGCAGATGAAGAAAGCCGATGCCAGCGGCGCGCGTCATGCCGTCATCGTTGGCGATGACGAGGCGCAGATGCAGCACGTCAGCGTCAAGCCGTTGCGGGAGGCGGGAGAACAAACGCGCTGTGCGCTGGAACGCGCGGCAGAACTGATTAAAACCAAACGAGGCTGATGATGGCAGTTTACGATCTGGAAGAACAGGAACAGCTGGATGAGATCAAGGCATGGTGGAAGCAATACCGCAACGTCGTGCTGCTGGTGGTGGTCGCGGCGGCCGTAACAGTCGGCACAATCCAGGGCTGGCGCTATTACAATAACAAACAGGCGTTCGAAGCGGGCGAACTCTACATTCAGCTGCAGGGCGCCGTGGACAGCGGTGACCCGAAGAAGGCGCAGGACATCGCGGCGATGCTGATCGACAAATATCCGCGCACCGGCTACGCGGGGCTGGCCGCGCTGACTGGCGCCAAAGCCGCCTTCGACAGCGGCGATGCACCGGCTGCCAAGACGCGTTTGCAGTGGGTGGTCGACAACGGCAAGGATGCTGAAATGCGCGACATCGCGCGGCTGCGGCTCGCGGCCGTGCTGCTCGACGAGAAAAACTACGACGCGGCGCTGACGTTGCTTGCGGCGCAGCATGCCGACACTCTGAGCGCGCTTTACGCCGATCTGAAGGCGGATGTGCTGGTGGCGCAGGGCAAATCCGAGGAAGCGCGCGGTGCGTACCAACTCGCGCTCGACAAGAGCGACGCCAGGAGCGCTTATCGCGCGCTGATCCAGGTCAAACTCGACGCGCTGGGCGAGGCGAAATGACGGTTTCAAGGCTGTCGCGGTTCGCGCTGCTGCCGCTATTGATGGCCGGCTGCACGGCGCCGTCGGTTCCGGTCGGCGATTACTTTGACCGCTGGTTCGGCAGCGGGCCGGCGCTCAAGCCCGCCGAGCTGGTTGCAATCAAGCCCACAGCGACTGCGAGAGTCCTGTGGCAGGGCGATGCCGGCACTGCCGAGAAATACGCGTTTACACCGGCGATTGCTGGCAATTCGGTCTATGTCGCGGGCGCAGCGGGCCAGATCGTGCGCTTCGATGCCGGCAGCGGCAAGGTGCTGGCACGCATCGAAACCAAGCACCGCCTGTCCGGCGGCGTCGGCAGCGACGGGCGCCTGATTCTGGCCGGCACGGCCCGCGGCGAAGTGCTGGCGTTCGATGAGGGCGGCAAGCAGTTGTGGAAATCCCAGCTCACGGGCGAAGTGCTGAGCGCACCGCAAACGGATCTCGGCATCGTGGTCGTGCGCAGCGGGGACGGACGCATCTTCGGGCTTGACGCTGCCACCGGCACCCGCAAATGGGTGTACCAGCGCACGCTGCCGGCGTTGACGGTACGCACCCATGCCGGCGTTGTGCTCTATCGCGATGCGGTGTTTGCCGGATTCGCCGGCGGCAGGCTGGTCGCGCTCACGCTCAGCAGCGGCAACGTCGGCTGGGAGGCCGCGGTGGCGTTGCCAAAAGGGGCCACCGAGCTCGAACGCGTTGCCGACATTTCAAGCCTGCCGGTCATCGATGGCAGGCAAAGCTGCGCAGTCGCATTCCAGGGGCGAGTCGCGTGCTTTGACCTGACAAAAGGCACTCCCAACTGGGCGCGCGATATTTCGAGCGTCGCCGGCATGGCGATCGATGATCGCAACGTCTACGTGTCAGACGACAAGGGCGCGGTGGTTGCATTCGAGAAAAGCGCCGGCGCGAGCCAATGGAAGCAGGACAAGCTGTTTGGACGGCGCATCAGCGGGCCTGCCGCGGCCGGCAGGCACGTCGTCGTCGGGGACTTCCAGGGTTACGTGCACGTCCTGTCGCGCGATGACGGTTCGTTTGCCGCGCGCATCGCGACCGACGGCAGCGCGATCATTGCCCAGCCCATTGCGCTCAAGGACGGCGTCCTGGTGCAGACCCGCAACGGCGGCGTTTACGCGATCACTATTCAGTGATCCCCACCATCGTCATCGTCGGCCGGCCGAATGTGGGCAAGTCGACGCTGTTCAACCGGTTCACGCGCAGCCGGGATGCGCTCGTCGCCGACGTGCCCGGTCTGACCCGTGACCGCCACTACGGGCGCGGCCGGGTCGGCGACAAGTCGTATCTGGTGGTCGACACCGGTGGTCTCGAGCCGGTCGCGCATGAGGGGATCCTGCACGCCATGGCGCAGCAGACTCTGCTCGCGGTGGACGAAGCCGATGCCGTCGTGCTGCTGGTTGATGGCCGGCAGGGCCTCACGCCGCAGGACCGCACCATCGCCGGGCAGCTGCGCAAGACCGGGCGCAGGATCTGGCTGGTGGTCAACAAGGCAGAGGGCATGCAGCCGGCCACCGTCAACGCCGAGTTTCATGAATTGGCGCTCGGCGATCCGCTCGCGATTTCCGCGGCTCACGGCGACGGTGTGAGCGATCTCGCCGACCTGATCACCGCCGATTTTTCGGTGCGGGAACAGGTGGATGCCGACGCCGAAGCCGCCCCCGAGGCACGGCCGCGCATCGCCATCGTCGGCCGGCCGAACGTCGGCAAGTCGACGCTGGTCAACTCTCTGCTCGGCGAGGAGCGCGTGCTGGTATTCGATCAGCCGGGCACGACGCGCGACAGCATTTACATTGATTTCGAGCGCGAGGGCCGCCGCTACACGCTGATCGATACCGCCGGCATGCGCCGGCGCGGCAATATCGCCGACGTGGTCGAGAAGTTCTCGGTGATCAAGACTCTGCAGGCGATTGAGGACGCCAATGTCGTGATTCTGGTGCTCGATGCACGCGAGCCGATCACCGATCAGGATGCGCACATCGCCGGTTTCATCCTGGAAGCGGGACGCGCCCTGGTCGTGGCGGTCAACAAGTGGGACGGCTTGAAACCGGAGGAGCGCGACTGGACCAAACGCAGCCTGGCGCGCACGCTGAATTTCATCGAGTTCGCGCCGGCGCACTATATCTCGGCGCTGGCGGGGACCGGCATCAAGCCATTGCTGGATGCGGTCGAGCGCGCGTACCAGGCGGCGATGGTCAAGCTGCCGACGCCGAAGCTGACGCGGGCGCTGATCGCCGCCGTGGCGCGCCAGGCGCCGCCGCGCGGCGGGATATTCCGCCCCAAGCTGCGCTACGCGCACCAGGGCGGCAGCAATCCGCCCCGCATCGTGATTCATGGCACTGCGCTTAACCAGATCTCGGACAGCTATCGGCGCTATCTGGAACGTTTTTTCCGGGAAACGTTCCAATTGCAGGGCACCCCGCTCAAAATCGAGTTCCGGCAGAGCCGCAATCCCTATGATAAACGGCGCGAAAAACGCTGACCGCGCTATGGCGTAATGCTGGAAAATGCAGTACAGTAACCGGTCGAATATCAATAACGACGAGGCAAATGATGAGCACCAAAGGGCAGTTACTACAAGACCCGTTTTTGAATGCACTGCGCAAAGAGCATGTTCCGGTATCCATCTACCTGGTCAACGGCATCAAGCTGCAGGGACAGGTCGAATCCTTCGACCAGTATGTGGTGCTGCTCAAGAACACCGTCACGCAGATGGTGTACAAGCACGCCATTTCGACGGTCGTTCCGGCACGCCCGGTCAATCTCGCGCCCGAACAGTCCACCGAGTCCTGAGCATTGATGTTTGAACGTCCGGGGAGTGGCTCCCAGGCGGTTCTGGTGAGCCTCGACTTCGGCGATCCCGACTTCGCCGAAAGCACCGAGGAGCTGGTGCAGCTCGCGACGAGCGCGAAAGTCAGCGTCGTGGACATCATCAAGGGCAAGCGGGTGCGGCCCGATCCGGCGTTCTTCGCCGGCCGCGGCAAAGTCGAGGAGATTGCGGCGCTGCTGGCGCGCACGGGTGCGCGGCTCGTGATCTTCAATCATGAACTGTCCCCGGCGCAGGAGCGCAATCTCGAGAAACGCCTCGATTGCCGCGTGATCGACCGCGTCAGCCTGATCCTCGACATTTTCGCCCAGCGCGCGCAAAGCCACGAAGGCAAGCTGCAGGTCGAACTCGCCCAGCTCGCGCATCTGGCAACGCGCCTGGTTCGCGGCTGGACCCACCTCGAGCGCCAGAAAGGCGGCATCGGCCTGCGGGGCCCCGGTGAAACCCAGCTCGAAACCGACCGGCGGCTGCTCGGCAAGCGTGTCAAGCTGCTCAAGGACAAACTGGCGCGTGTCGCCAGCCAACGCGAAGTGCAGCGCCGCGCGCGGCGCCGCGCCAGCGTGTTGTCGGTGTCGCTGGTCGGCTATACCAACGCCGGCAAGAGCACACTGTTCAACGCCCTGACGCGCGGCAGTGCTTATGCGGCCGATCAACTGTTCGCGACGCTTGACACTACAACGCGCCGCGTATTCCTGCCGGGCGGCGCGCCGCTGGTATTGTCGGACACGGTAGGATTCATTCGGCAGCTGCCCCATACTCTGGTGGCGGCATTTCGCGCGACGCTGGAGGAGGCGGTGCAGGCGGATCTGCTGCTGCACGTGGTCGATGCCGGCAGCAAGACGCGCGCCGCCCAGATCGCGGCCGTCAATCTGGTGCTCGCCGAAATCGGCGCCGACCGGATACCGCAAGTACTGGTCTACAACAAGATCGACCTGAACGGCGCCGCGCCGCGGATCGAGCGTGACGAGTATGGTAAAATCAGCGGCATCTGGATCAGCGCCAGGACCGGTGCGGGACTCGATCTGGTGAAGCAGGCGCTGGAAGAATACGCTGCCGCAGCAACCGGCAATCCGGTTGTGCATTCCGCGGCAGCCTGACACGGAATCAACTCAAGCATGATCACATACTGGCGGTCTTTTCGCAGTGTCGTTGCCGGACGCGCGCGCCGCGTGCTGGGCGCGCTGATGTCGCTCAACGACCCGCAATGGGGCCGCCGCGGCGGCGGCAACCAGGGCCCGCCCGATCTGGACGAGCTGATGCGCAATTTCAAGCAGAAGCTCAATTCACTGTTCGGACAAAAAGGCGGCGGTAACGGTAACGGTGGCGGTCCGCGCGGACCAGCGTTTGCGCAGTTCGGGGGCGGCGCCGGCATCATCGCAGGGCTGGTGGTGCTGGTGTGGCTCGCGAGCGGTTTTTACATCGTCGACGCGAGCGCGCGCGGTCTGGTGCTGCGTTTCGGCAAGTTTGTCGAAATAACGCTGCCCGGCCCGCGCTGGCACCTGCCGTACCCGATCGAGACCGCGGAAGTGGTCAACATATCTCAGGTAAGGACCGTCGAAATCGGCTACCGCACCACCGTCAAGAGCAAGGTGCCGAAGGAATCGCTGATGCTAACCGATGATGAAAACATCATCGACATCCAGTTCGCGGTGCAGTATGTGCTGAAGGACCCCAAGGATTATCTGTTCAATAACCGTTTTCCGGACGAGAGCGTGCTGCAGGTCGCAGAGACTTCGATCCGCGAACTCGTCGGCAAGAGCACCATGGACTTCGTGTTGTACGAAGGCCGGGCCCAGGTGACCGCCAGCGCACAGAAACTGATGCAGGAGATACTCGACCGCTACCAGACCGGGATCAGCATCAGCAAGGTGACGATGCAGAATGCGCAGCCGCCGGAGCAGGTGCAGGCGGCGTTCGACGACGCGGTGAAAGCGGGGCAGGACCGCGAGCGCCAGAAAAACGAAGGCCAGGCGTATGCCAACGACGTGATTCCGCGGGCGCGCGGCGCCGCGGCGCGTCTGAATGAGGAATCGGAAGGCTATCGCCAGCGCGTGATCGCGACCGCCGAGGGCGATGCCAGCCGCTTTCGTCAGGTCGCCGCCGAATACCAGAAGGCCCCGGTCGTCACGCGCGACCGTCTTTACCTCGATGCAATGCAGGAAATCATGAGCAACACCAGCAAGGTGCTGATCGACCAGAAAGGCAGCGGCAACAATCTGCTTTACCTGCCGCTCGACAAACTGATGCAGTTGACCGCTCCGGGTGCCGCCTTGCCTGACAGCGGGGGCAAGCCGGCCGAGCCGGTCCCCGGCTCCGAGCCATTGCCGCCATCGCGCTCGCGCGACGCGCTGCGCAGCCGCGAACGGGAGCCGCGCTGATGAAGCAGAATATCGGTATCGTGCTGGTCGCCTCCGTCATTCTGCTGATTGTTTTGTCGCTGGCGCTGTTCGTGGTCGACCAGCGCCAGAACGCCATCGTGTTCCGGTTCGGCGAGATCATCAGCGTGAAGAAGGCCCCGGGGCTCTCCTTCAAGCTGCCGCTGATCGACAACGTGCGTTATTACGACGTGCGTATACTAACGATCGAAAGCACCGAGCCGGAGCGTTTTCTCACTTCCGAGAAGAAAAACGTGCTGGTCGATCTGTTCGTCAAGTGGCGGATTTCAGATGTCGAGCGATATTACGTCAGCGTCGCCGGCGAGGAATCGCGTGCGCAGACGCGCCTGCTGCAGACCATCAACGACGGTCTGCGCGCCGAATTCGGCAACCGCACGGTGCACGATGTGGTGTCGGGCGAGCGCGACCAGATCATGGAGCTGATGCGGGAGAAGGCCAACGAGGATGCGCGAAAAATCGGCGTCGAGGTGCTCGACGTGCGTGTGAAGCGCGTCGACCTGCCACAGGAGGTGAGCCAGTCCGTGTACAGCCGCATGGATGCGGAACGCAAACGCGTGGCCAACGAATTACGCTCGACCGGCGCTGCCGAATCGGAAAAAATCCGCGCCGACGCCGATCGGCAGCGTGAAGTCATCATTGCAGAGGCCTTCCGAGACGCGCAGCGCATCAAGGGCGACGGCGACGCCAAAGCTGCCGCGATTTATTCGCGCGCCTACGATCCGAACCCCGAGTTTTATGCGTTCTACCGCAGCCTCGAGGCGTACCGGCAGGGCTTCAAGAAGAGAAGCGACGTGCTGGTGCTCGAGCCCAATTCTGAGTTTTTTAAGTACTTCAAGAACAGCAAGCCGTCCAAGTAGCCGCACGGGCGCGGGCCTGAAGGGTCGCCGTGGGTAAAATGTTGCTGACCGCTCTGGCGCTGATGCTGATCATCGAAGGCCTGCTGCCGTTCCTGGCGCCTGGTTTCTGGCGCGAAACCTTCCGCCGCATCACTGAAATGTCCGATGGCCAGTTGCGCTTTGTCGGGCTGACCTCGATGCTCGCCGGAATGCTGCTGTTGTTCTTTTCCAGATAGCGTGGACGCGGCCGGAACGTAGCGATCTGCGGGTATATGACCATGCGTAAGTGGCTGCTGCCTGAGTATATCGAGGACATCCTGCCGGCCGAGGCGTGCCGCATCGAGGCGCTGCGGCGCTCGATGCTCGATCTGTTCGAGGTCCATGGTTACCAGCTGGTGCTGCCGCCGCTGCTCGAATACGTCGAGTCGCTGCTGACCGGCACCGGGCACGACCTCGACCTGAAGACGTTCAAACTGGTCGACCAGTTGTCCGGGCGCATGCTGGGTGTGCGCGCGGATATCACGCCCCAGGTTGCGCGCATCGATGCGCATCTGATGAATCGCGAGGGAGTCAACCGGCTGTGCTACGCGGGCAGCGTGCTGCATACGCTCCCCGGGGGTTTGAACCGCACGCGCGAGCCGCTGCAGATCGGCGCCGAGATTTACGGCCATTCCGGGATCGAAAGCGACCTCGAGGTACAGCGTCTGATGCTCGACGCGCTGCATCTTGCCGGCATTGCGAAACTGCAGCTCGATATCGGCCACGTTGCGGTGTTCCGGGCGTTGGTGCGCAGGGCGCAGCTCGAGCCGGAAGCGGAAGCCGAGCTGTTTCGGGCGGTCCAGGCGAAAGACGTGCCGGCGCTGGCAAAACGGGTGCGCAAGCTCGACCGCGGTCTGCGCGATGCGCTTCTGGCATTACCCGAGCTCGCGGGAGGCATCGAGGTGCTGGCGCAAGCGAAGCAGCGACTGCCCGAATACACCGGGATCAGGCAGGCGCTCGCGCAGTTGCGGGAGATCGCAGCGTCGCTGCAGGACGCCGGCACGCAGATTTGTTTCGATCTCGGCGAGCTGCGCGGCTATCATTACCACAGCGGGGTGGTATTTGCCGTCTATGCCGAAGGTTGGTCGAACGCACTTGCGCTTGGCGGCCGGTATGACGAAGTCGGCAAGGCGTTTGGCCGCGCGCGGCCGGCCACCGGCTTCAGCATGGATCTGCGCGAGATTGTGGGAGCGGCGCCGGCAGGCGAGGCGCGCGGCGCGATGCTTGCGCCCCACCTGCCGCAGGATGCCGCCCTGCAACGGCGCATTGCAACGCTGCGCAAGGCGGGTGAAATCGTGATCGTCGATCTGCCGGGGCACGAAAAATCGCGCGGAGAACTCGGTTGCGATCGTTGCCTGCAGCGCATCAATGGACAGTGGAAAGTAGTCAAATGGCAAAAAACGTAGTCGTAATCGGCAGCCAGTGGGGCGACGAAGGCAAAGGCAAAGTCGTCGATTGGCTCACCGATCACGCGCACGGCGTGGTGCGGTTCCAGGGCGGCCACAATGCCGGCCACACGCTGGTGATCGGCGGCAAGAAAACCATCCTGCGCCTGATACCGTCCGGTATCCTGCGGGAGCATGTCGCGTGTTATATCGGCAACGGCGTGGTGCTCTCGCCGGAGGCCTTGCTCAACGAGATCGGCGAACTCGAGGCCGCCGGAGTCGATGTCGAAGGCAGGCTGCGCATCAGCGAAGCCTGTCCGCTGATACTGCCGTATCACGTCGCGCTCGACCAGGCGCGCGAGGCGGCCAAGGGCGCGGGCAAGATCGGCACCACGGGACGCGGCATCGGCCCGGCCTACGAGGACAAGGTGGCGCGGCGCGCCATCCGCCTGCAGGACCTCTTGCACCGCGAGCGCTTCGCCGCCAAGTTGGGCGAAGTGCTCGATTATCATAATTTCGTGCTCAAGAACTATTTTCACGCACCGATGGTCGATTTTCAGGCCACGCTCGACGCGACGCTCGCGCTCGCCGCGCGCATCAAACCCATGGCGGCAGATGTGCCCAGCATGCTGTATGAAGCCCACAAAGCGGGCAAGAACCTGTTGTTCGAGGGCGCGCAGGGCACACTGCTCGACGTCGATCATGGCACCTACCCGTACGTGACGTCGAGCAACACTGTCGCCGGTGCGGCGTGCGCCGGCGCCGGCGTGGGGCCGCATCTGCTGCATTACGTGCTCGGCATCACCAGTTTGATGCCGCGGCGCTCAAGCGCTCGATCCAGATCAACGGCATTTCCGGCTTGTGCGTGACCAAGCTCGATGTGCTCGACGGCGTCGAGACGCTGCAGCTAGGCGTTGGCTACCGGCTTGACGGCGAGCGGCGCGACCTGCTGCCGTTCGGCGCCGAGGCGCTCGCCGGTTGCGAGCCGATCTACGAGGAAATCCCCGGTTGGTCTCAGAGCACAGTCGGCCTGACGCGGTATGATGAGTTGCCGCAGGCTGCGCGGCGCTACTTACAACGCATCGAAGAGATCTGCGAAGTGCCGGTCGACATGATTTCGACCGGGCCGGATCGCGAGCAGACGATCGTGCGCAGGCATCCGTTCAAGTGAGGCGGGATCCGATTAGGAAAAAGGCGGGCTGCTTGAATCCGGAATCGGGGAATCTGAATCCTGAAATGCTGGTGCCCAGAAGAGGACTCGAACCTCCACAGTGTTGCCACCGCCAGGACCTGAACCTGGTGCGTCTACCAATTCCG
>JACPTJ010000228.1 GCA_016192835.1 Betaproteobacteria bacterium | reverse complement strand
TTCATCATGCTGGTCGCCTTCATCGTCAAATGGGGGCTCGATCCGCAGATGGCGCAGTGGGGCAGCGCGGCGCGACCGACGCTCGGTTTCAACTTCGCGAGCGTGATGAACCTCAATTACGTCGTGATGGGCATCGTCGCCGGCATCGTCATTGTCAACGTGTTCAAGGTCCCTGACTGGGCCGAGAACGGCGTGCGGCTGTCGCGCCTCGGTCTCAAGACGGGTGTGATTTTGCTGGGCGCGCTCTACAGCTTTGCCGAATTGCAGCAGCTCGGCAAGCTGTCGATCGTGCTGATCGGGATCTTCGTGCTCGGCTCGGTCGGCGTGGTGCTGTGGTGGGGCGCCCGGCGTAATCTTCCGAACTCGATGACCGGCGTGCTGTCAGCGGGCGTCGGCGTGTGCGGCGTCTCCGCAGCGGTGGCCGCGGCGCCGGTGGTGCAGGCCAAATCGACTGAAATCGCCTATACCATCGGCACCATCCTGCTGTTCGGCGTGATCTGCATGTTCGCGTTTCCGATCATCGGCAAGGCGCTCGGCATGGGCTACATCACGTTCGGCGCGTGGGCCGGCACCGGAATTCTCAATTCGGCGCAGGTCGCGGGTGCTGCGCTCGCGTTCCAGCCGGGCGGCATCGAGACGCTGAAGGTCGCGGAAATTTTCAACATCACGCGCGTGCTGTTCCTGCCGATCATCGTGATCTGGCTCGCGATCTGGTACGTGAAGCGTGAAGTCGGCGCGCAGAAAGTCGATATCGGGCATGTGCTGATCAGCAAGTTCCCGCTGTTCGTGCTCGGCTTCATTCTCATGTTCCTGCTGTCGTCGACCGGCATTTTCGCGCCGGCGCGCCACTACCAGGGCTCATACTTCGACAACAGCGACAAGGTCATGATCAAGAAGGACCGCTCGGGCAAGGAGGTCAACAATTACCTGAAAGACCCCGATCTCGAGTTGCTGAAGAAGGACGCTGCGAAGATCACGCGCGACGATCAGAAAGCGGCATTGCAACGCCTGATCGACAACAAGAAGCTGATGTCGATCGAGGACGACGACACGCTGCGCGGCGTGGTCAACGCCAAGCTCATGTCGAAGGAAGGCAACGCCGTGCTGGTCAAGGCGCACCGCGCCGTGCGGCATACGGCGGCCAAGATCTCGATGTTCCGCAACCTGATTGCGTGGTTCTTCACTTTCGGCCTGGTCGGCCTCGGCATGCAGATCACGATGGCGTCGATCAAGCAGGCGGGCGGCCAGCCGCTGGTGATCGGCAGCTTCGTCGGCGTGATCAAGGCCGTGGGTTCACTGATCGTGGTGATGTTGCTCGTCCACGAAACTATCTGAGGAGATCGCAAAAATGGCTGAAGACAAATTCGACCGCGGCACCGCGTTGACGATTTTCGGCAGCGACCGCCACGAGGACCTCGTGGCGCTGGTCCTGGCACTGGTGATCGCGCTGCTCGTCTACCTGTACGTCTGATACTGCAGATGGATCCGCTGCCCGGTGCAGCCGCGCTCGCGCGGCCACCGGGATTTTTTTGTCCGTCATGACCGAATTCGCGCATATTCTCATTGCGAGCCACGGCACGCCGGGAGCTCAGGCGGCGGAACGCGCTGCTTTTGCGTTGTGCCGCGCGCGGGGGCGGCTCTCGCATCTGATCGTGGTGCCCGATCTGTGGCGCGGCATGATGGGGGACGACTGGCTGAACAACGCCTCGACGCGCGACGACTACGGCAAGTACGTGGAAAATCAATTGCAGCGCGAAACACAGTCGCACATCGACCGCCTGCGGTCGCAGGCGCTGGCGCGGGACATCGCTTACGAATTCAGGGTGGTGCTCGGCAAGCCCACGGAGTGCCTGCTCGCGTTCAGCCGCGAGGCCGCGCCGGATCTGGTCCTGATCGGGGCCCCGCGTCCGAAAGGCGTGAGCGGATTGCGTTCGCGCATGCACCCCGAGCAACTGGCCGGCACGCTGGCGGTGCCGCTGCTCGTCATTCCCTACCCCCGATGAATCAGGCGGAAGGTGACAACCCTCGCGACGCGTCGTGGGTGATCGTCGACACGCCATTGAGCCTGCCGGCGTTGCGCGAGTTCTGTGCCGACATCGAGCGCCTGTTTCGCATCAACCCGTACCTCGAATTCCAGCACTGGCAGCGCACCGGTGCCGACAGCATCCACGCAGGATTTCGCAATCTGAGCAATCAGCAGAGGGTGGAACTTGACCTGTGCGTCGAGCGCGAATCGGACGACGCGTTTGCGCTGCTTTACCGCGCGGGCATCAAGACGCGTACCCGCTTCGTGCTCGAGGCGGCCGGCGCGGGCAGCCGGCTTACGATCACCGACGAGTATGCGGGAATGCCGCCGGCCGGGCGCGAGGAACGCCTGCACGAAGTGGACAAGAGTCTCACGGCGTGGGGCTGGGCGCTGCACGAGTATCTGCGGCGCGAGCAGCGCTGGGGCGGCTGCGCGCCGTGGCGCTGGTACATGCGGCGGTGGTGGCTGCCGATGACGCCGGGGGCACGGCGCATCACCTATATGCTGGTGCTGCTGACCGCCGCGGAACTGGTGCTGGTGCTGCTGGTGGCGACGATCTACTGGATCGAAAACAGGGGCTGAGCGTCACGGAACAACGGCATAGGGTGGGGTGCGCTCGATTCCCCCGCCACCGGGCGCGGATTTCTCGCGCCATCGTAGGGCGCAGCTTTAGCGCGCCGAACGCGTCGAATAGTTTCCGCCGGATCGATGGCGCGATGAATCCGCGCCCTACGGCGATGGCGAGGTTATTGAAATTCCCGATAAATTCCCCATTTAGACGGTAACAATCACGTTTCTCGCGGGGATTACCATGCGATTCGACAAATTTACGACCAAGTTCCAGCAGGCTTTCGCCGATGCGCAGAGCCTCGCTGTCGGCCACGATAACCCTTATATCGAGCCGCAGCATTTGCTGCTCGCGCTGCTGCAGCAGGAGGATGGCGGCACCGCCTCGCTGCTCGCGCGCGCCGGCGTCAACGTGCCCGCGCTCAAGACCGCGCTCGCCGGCGCGATCGGGCGCCTGCCCAAGGTCGAAGGGCAGGGTGGCGAAGTCAATGTCTCGCGCGAGCTTTCCAACCTGCTCAATCTGTGTGACAAGGAAGCGCAGAAGCTCGGCGACCAGTTCATCGCCTCCGAAATGTTCCTGCTCGCATTGACGCAGGACAAAGGCGACACCGGCCGGCTCATCAAGCAGCACGGCGGCGCGCGCGCGGCGCTCGAGCAGGCGGTCAAGACGGTGCGCGGCGGCGAGTCCGTCGCGAGCGCGGAGGCCGAAGGCTCGCGCGAAGCGCTCAAGAAGTACACGGTCGACATTACGGAACGGGCGCGCCTTGGCAAGCTCGACCCCGTGATCGGGCGCGACGACGAAATCCGGCGCGTGATCCAGATCCTGCAGCGCCGCACCAAGAACAACCCCGTGCTGATCGGCGAGCCGGGAGTGGGCAAGACCGCGATCGTCGAAGGGCTCGCGCAGCGCATCGTCAACGGCGAAGTTCCAGAGACGCTCAAGGGCAAGCGCGTGCTGTCGCTCGACATGGCGCTGCTGCTCGCGGGCGCAAAATATCGCGGCGAGTTCGAGGAACGGCTGAAATCCGTGCTCAAGGAAATCGCGCAGGACGCCGGCCGCACCATCGTCTTCATCGACGAGCTTCACACCATGGTCGGCGCGGGCAAGGCGGAAGGCGCGATCGACGCCGGCAACATGCTGAAGCCGGCGCTGGCGCGCGGCGAGTTGCATTGCGTCGGCGCCACGACGCTCAACGAATACCGCAAGTACGTCGAGAAGGACGCTGCGCTCGAGCGCCGTTTCCAGAAAGTGCTGGTCGAGGAGCCGTCGGTCGAGAGCACGATCGCGATTCTGCGCGGACTGCAGGAGAAATACGAAGTGCACCACGGTGTGGACATCACCGACCCGGCGATCGTCGCTGCGGCCGAGCTGTCGCACCGCTACATTACCGACCGTTTTCTTCCCGACAAGGCGATCGATCTGATCGACGAGGCGGCTTCCCGCATCAAGATGGAGATCGACTCCAAGCCGGAAGTGATGGACCGGCTCGACCGCCGCCTGATCCAGCTGAAGATCGAGCGCGAAGCGGTGAAGCGGGAAACCGACGAAGCCTCGAAGAAGCGGCTCGGACTGCTCGAAGGCGAGATCGGCAAACTCGAGCGCGAATATGCCGACCTCGAGGAAATCTGGAAAGCCGAGAAGTCGCAGGTGCAGGGTTCCCAGCATGTCAAGGAAGAGCTGGAGAAACTCAAACTCGAGATGGAAGCTGCGAAGCGCAAGGGCGACTGGCAGCAGGTTTCCGAAATCCAGTACGGCAGAATCCCGCAGCTCGAGGCGCAATTGAAGCAGACGGACAAACCGGCAGCGCAGGAGCAGAAGCCGAGGCTGCTGCGCACCGAGGTCGGCGCCGAGGAAATTGCCGAGGTCGTGTCGCGCGCGACCGGTATCCCGGTTTCCAAGATGATGCAGGGCGAGCGCGAGAAGCTGCTGCAGATGGAGCAGCGCCTGCACCAGCGCGTGGTTGGCCAGGACGAGGCGGTACGGCTCACGTCGGATGCCATCCGCCGCTCGCGCGCGGGTCTTGCCGATCCCAACAAGCCGTACGGCTCGTTTCTCTTCCTCGGACCCACCGGCGTGGGCAAGACCGAGCTGTGCAAGGCGCTCGCTGAATTCCTGTTCGACTCCGAAGAGCACATGATCCGCGTCGACATGTCGGAATTCATGGAGAAGCACTCGGTCGCGCGCCTGATCGGCGCGCCTCCCGGATACGTCGGCTACGAGGAAGGCGGGCATCTGACCGAAGCGGTGCGGCGCAAGCCGTACGCGGTGATTCTGCTCGACGAGATCGAGAAGGCGCATCCCGACGTGTTCAACGTGCTGCTGCAGGTGCTCGACGACGGCCGCATGACCGACGGCCAGGGCCGCACCGTCGACTTCAAGAACACGGTGATCGTGATGACCTCGAACCTCGGCTCGCAGATGATCCAGCAAATGGCGGGCGACGATTACCAGGTGATCAAGCTCGCGGTGCTGGGCGAGGTCAAGGCGCAATTCCGTCCCGAGTTCGTCAACCGCATTGACGAGATCGTGGTGTTCCACGCGCTCGACGAGAAACATATCAAGTCGATTGCCAGGATCCAGCTCGGGCTGCTCGAAAAGCGTCTCGCCAAGATGGAGATCAGGCTCGAGGTGAGTGACGCCGCGCTGACGGAGATCGTGTCGATCGGGTTCGATCCGGTCTACGGCGCGCGTCCCCTGCGGCGCGCCATCCAGACCCAGATCGAAAATCCGCTGGCGAAGCAGCTGCTCGAAGGACGCTTCTCAGCCAAGGACACGGTCAAGGTTCACGCGCGGAAAGGTGCGATCGTGTTCGAGCAGGCCGCGGCGCCACTCGCCGCGGTTGTGAAGTAGGGTGCGCTTGCGCACCTTTCGGTAATCGGTGCGCAAGCGCACCCTACCGCACCGCTTGCCAGGTGGTGCGCAAGCGCACCCTACTTCTTCGTTACCCCGGCGGGGAGTAGAACTGATAGTTGTTTCTGCCCTGTTCCTTGGCGCGGTACATCGCGGCGTCCGCGTGTTTCAGCAGTGTCTGCAGGTCCTTGCCGTCCCCGGGGTAGGCGCTGATGCCGATGCTCGCACCGATGCGGAATTCCTGTGCCGCCAGGATGAACGGCCGCGCGGCGGCGTCGAGAATTTTCTGCGCCACCGAGGCGACATCCGCGAGCTGGGGCAGTCCCTCGAGCAGTACCACGAATTCGTCGCCGCCCAGACGGCCGACGGTGTCGCTGTCGCGCAGGCATCCGCGCAGCCGTTCCGCGACTTCCCTCAACACGCGGTCGCCGGCTTCGTGGCCGAGCGTATCGTTGATGTTCTTGAAAAAGTCGAGGTCGATGAACAGGACTGCGAGCGGCCTGGCGTGGCGCTGCGCCTGGGCGAGCGCGTGGTGGAGGCGCTCGTGGAACATGCTGCGGTTAGGCAACCCGGTGAGCTCATCATAATTCGCGAGATGGCGGATGCGTTCCTCCGCCTGCTTGCGCGCCATGAACTGGCCGATCTGGTTGCCGATCGATTCCGCGATCCGCAGCAGAAGCGCGTCGGGCGCACGCACGTCGCGGTGGAAGAACTCCATCACCCCGAGCACCTCGCCGCCGAGCAGCAGGGGAAAGCCAAAGGCGCCGTGCAGTCCTGCCTTCGCCACCATGGATGCGCGCTTGATCAGACCCTTGACCTGGGTAACGTCGGCGATCCAGATCGGTTGGCCGCTGGCATAGGTGCGCCGCACCAGCCCCTGCCCGGCGGGCTCCGGGCTGATTGTGCCGCTCGCGCTGGCCGTGATGAACTCACGGATTTCGGGGGTGTCGATTCCCCACATTTCGCCGCAGCGCAGCAGCAGCGCCTCTTTGTCCCATACCCAGCGCGCTCCGCAATGCCACTCCATCGTCTCGCAGATCGTCTGGATAATCTTCGGCATCGCGTCCTCCGGGGCAACCGCCTCCGCAAGGATGCGGGTTATGGCGTGCTCCATCCTCTGCCGCAGTTCCGCCTGTTTGCGCTCGGTGATGTCGGTGAGCGTGGAGACGACGCCGGTGAGCGTCGTGTCAGACTCGTCGAACAGCGGCTGCACGTTCATCGATAGCCACAGCACGGTACCGTCCGGTTTGCGCAGCCCCTGCACCACGTTGGATTGCAACTGCCCGGTGCGCAGCGCGGCGCGGATCGGGCGTTCATCGAGTGGAATCGGGGTTCCGTCTTCGCGGATCGCCTGCCAGCTTGAGTCATAAAACATGCTTCCCCGCATCTGCTCGAGAGTCTTGCCGAGGATGCGTTCCGCGCTGGCATTGCAGGTGAGGATCCTCGCATCCTTGTCGCGCAAAACGACGCCTTCCGCGATCGCGGCGATCACGGAGCGATATCGCACTTCGCTGTCGCGCAACGCCATCTCTACCTGTTTGCGGTCGGTGATGTCCTCGACGATGCGGATGAAGTAAAGCGGCTCGCCCGCCGCATTCCTCACCAGCGACACGGTACGGTTGACCCAGAGCGAAGAGCCGTCCTTGCGGACGAATTTCCGCTCGGACGCGAACGATTGCCGCTCGTTGCTCAGGATCGGTTGCCGGTAACTGATCCGGTCCGTGAAGCGATAGTCGGGATGGACGACGTCGGTACTGGTCATTCCGAGCAGTTCTTCCCGGGTGTATCCGAGCATCTCGCACAACTTGCGGTTCGCGCGCAGTATCCGGTAGCCGTCAATCGCGGTGTGCATGATCCCGACCGGCGCGTTCTCGAAAGTTGCGCGGTAGCGTTCCTCGGCTTCCTTGCGTTGGGTGATGTCCTCGATCACCCGGATGAAGTAGAGCGGCTTGGCCGTCGCGTCGCGCGCCAGCGACACCGTGCGGTTCGTCCAGATCACGCTCCCATCCTTGCGGAGATAGCGTTTTTCTTCCGTGAACCCGGCGAGCTTGCCTTCCCAAATCATTTGCCGTTTTTGCCTGCTCGTCTCGCGGTCGTCGGGATGCGTGAAATCGGCCGCCGCGCGCCCCACCAGCTCGTACTCGCGGTATCCCAGCATGTCGCAGAACTTCTGGTTGACCAGCAGGTAATTGCCCTCGTATGAGGTGTGAACGATGCCGACCGCAGCCTGATCGAAGGTGGCGCGGAAGCGCTCTTCGCTCGCTTTCGCCGCGGCCTCGGCCTGTTTGCGCTCGGAGATGTCGACGATGGTGCCGATCAATCCCGCGACGCTGCCGTCGGTGTGCGTAAAGGTCGCCTTGTAGTAAATCGTGTCATGCAGTTTTCCGTCGGGGGTCGTGATGGTCGTCTCATAGGCCTTGGTGCCGGGGTGGTCCCACAGCACCTGATCGTCGGCGTGCAGACGCTTCGCAACTTCCGGGTCGTTGGGATACAGGTCGTGTACCGTCTTGCCGATGAACGTATTTCTGGGCACGCCAAAAAATGTTTCCCATGCGCGGTTGACACCGAGATAGCGTCCGTCCGTGCTCTTGAAGTAAACCGGGTTCGGCAGCGCCTCGATCAACTCCTGAGTCTGGCGTTGCGCTTTGGCCAGTTTCGCCTCGCTCCGGCGCAGGTCTTCGGTGATACTTTCGGCGAGCGTCACGGCGCGGCTGCCCACGGTCGCAAGCGAACGTATCAACCCGAACAGCAGCAGGCTGATCGCGATTCCTCCGAGCAATACCGCCCACGGCAGCCAGCGGCCGAAGGGGGCGGCAAATTCCTCCCGCGCGGTGAAATACACGTTCCACCGGCGCCCGCCGGTATCCAGCGTCAGCATCTTGCCGAGCAATGCATTTTTG
>JACPTJ010000158.1 GCA_016192835.1 Betaproteobacteria bacterium | reverse complement strand
TCCGGCACAGTGTCAACGTTGCGCGAGCGAGCGCTGCAGCCCGAGGCGCGCCTGATCGAACGCGAGCCTTATTACGAGCCGCTCGGCTCCGAAATCGAGATGTTCGAAGCCGCGTACGCGAGCCAGATCCCGGCGCTGCTCAAAGGTCCGACCGGCTGCGGCAAATCGCGTTTCATGGAATACATGGCGTGGCGCCTGCAGCGCCCGCTGATCACCGTCTCGTGCCACGATGACCTCACCGCTGCCGATCTCGTGGGCCGCTATCTGATCACCGGCAATGAAACGGTGTGGGTCGACGGCCCGCTCGCCCACGCCGTGCGCTGCGGCGGCATCTGCTATCTCGACGAAATCGTCGAAGCGCGCAAGGACACCACCGTCGTCATTCATCCGCTCGCGGACGACCGCCGCATCCTGCCGATGGAGAGACACGGCGAGCTGCTGCACGCGCCACCGGAGTTCGCGCTCGTGATGTCGTACAACCCGGGCTATCAGAGCGTGCTCAAAGAACTCAAGCAGAGCACGCGCCAGCGCTTCATCGCGATCGAGTTCAGCTACCCCGAGGCGGCGCTCGAGAAGAAAATCATCATGACCGAAACCGGTCTTGACGCCGAGCGCGCCGAGCGGCTGATCAGGCTTGCCGGGATGACGCGCAATCTCAAGGGCAACGGGCTGGACGAGGGCGCATCAACGCGGCTGCTGGTGCATGCCGGCAAGCTGATCGCGAGGGGCATTGCGCCGCGCACCGCGTGCAACGGCGCGATCGCCGAGGCGCTCACCGATGACCCCGAGATGCTGCGCGCGGTGAACGAGCTTGCAACCTCCCTCTTCTGATCCGCGTCTCACCATCGCGCTGAGCGAACCGCTCAGCGCACGCGAGCTTGAGGAGCGGCTCGACGAAGCGCTCGACGCCGTGCTGTCCTCGCGCCGCACCGCCCACCCGCTGGCACTGGGGCTCGCGCCGCTCGAACGCGAGTGGCAGGACTTCACGCTGCATTGGGTGGGCGTGATCGCACGCACCAGCAGCGAGATGGCGTACCAGTTCGCCGCGCTTTCCCCTGATGCTTTGCGCAGTTTCGATTTCGCCACCGCTGAAGCCTGGATCATCCACGCGATGGACACTTTCGACCGCGAAGGGCTTTATCGCGGCAGCTCGGAGCTCAAGGGTCTCGGCGCCTATATCGCCAAATCCCGCAGCCGGACCCGGGCCGTCGCGTTTGAAGACGCCTGCAACGTGCTCGGATTGTTCATTTGCGGTTTGGCGGGACGCCGGCTCAAGCTCGAGTCCAGCACCGAAGCCTATACCGACACCGAGATGATCCATCTGCCCGCCTGGAGCACCGAATATGCGTCGCGCGAGCAGAACTTCATCGTCTACAAGGCAATGGCAACCCACCTGTGGGCGCAAACGCGCTATGGCACCTTCAACGTCGATCCGGCGGCACAGCTCGCTTCCTATCCCGATCCCGGCCGGGCGCTCGCGCTCTACCATTACCTCGAGACCGCACGCATCGACGCGATTCTCGCCCGCGAACTGCCGGGGCTTGCGCGCGAAATCGCCGCGCTGGGCACCGCGGCCCCGCCACCGCAATCCTGCCAGCGCGTGCTCGATTGCGATGCCACTGCCGCCGACAGCCTCGCTTTGGTCAGCGTGCTCTACGACAATTTCACGCTGCCGCGCCTGAGCTACATGGGAACCATGCATCCCGCGCGGGTCCAAGCGGTACGCGCGGCGCGCATCGCCCGCGAAAAGCTGGAACTGCAATCCGAGCTTGCCAGGATACTCGCCGAGAAGCCGACTGCGGGAGAGGCGCAATCCACCGCTGGGCAGCGCTTTACCGTGGACCCCAGCGATCCGGCCCATTCCCGCGGCAATTTCGATCTCAGCCTTGACGGCGAGCCGGTCGCGCTGCCCGCGCACCTCAATGAACTGCTGCAATCGATCGCGCAGGACCTGGGCGGAATTCCCGACGACTACCTGGTTCCGGCTGGCGACGGTTCATATCGTGAAAGCAAGACGCCGCAGAACAAGGCGGCAGACGTCTGGCAGGGCACGTACCACGAGGAAGGCGCGGTGCTCTACCCCGAATGGGATTACCGGCGCCGCCATTACCGCAAGCAATGGTGCGTACTGCGTGAGCTCGATGTGCATCCCGCCAACCCTGACTTCATCGTTGCGACGCTCGCCAGGTACGCACCGCAGGTAACGCGGTTGCGCCGCACCTTCGAGCTGTTGCGCGGCGAGGACAAGCTGCTCAAGAAGCAGCAGCACGGCGACGACATCGATCTCGACGCGGTGATCTCGGGCTACGCGGACATGCGCTCCGGCATGGAGCTGCCGCAGCGGCTGCTCGTCAAGCGCCACAAGGCCGAGCGCAACATCGCGGTGATGTTCATGGTCGACATGAGCGGCTCGACCAAGGGCTGGATCAATGACGCCGAACGTGCGGCGCTGGTGATGCTGTGCGAAGCGCTCGAGGTGCTCGGCGACCGCTACGCGATCTACGGCTTTTCAGGCATCACGCGCAAGCGCTGCGAAATCTACCGCATCAAGCGCTTCGACGAGCGCTACGATGACAACGTGCGCAGCCGCATCGCCGGCATCCTGCCGCAGGACTATACCCGCATGGGCGTTGCCATCCGCCATCTGACGGCGCTGCTCAATGCGGTCGATGCGCGCACCAAACTGCTGATTACGCTTTCCGACGGCAAGCCCGACGATTACAGCGACAATTACCGCGGCGAATACGGCATCGAGGACACGCGCCAGGCGCTCATCGAGGCGCACCGCAGCGGCATCCATCCCTTCTGCATCACCATCGACCGTGAGGCGCGCGACTACCTGCCGCACATGTACGGCGCGGCCAACTACACCGTGATCGACGACGTCGCGAGGCTGCCGCTCAAGGTGGCGGACACTTATCGCCGGCTCACGACCTGAGCCAGCTAGGACACGCACATGCCGTCGAAAACTTTGCCACCGGACAAGGCCAGGCTGGACCGGGTCGTTGCCGAGGCCCGGCGCAACCGGGAGCTGCGGGAGCAGACTTATCGTGAGCAGGCGCTCAAGATCTACCCTTGGATCTGTGGGCGGTGCGCACGCGAATTCACGCGCGCGAATCTGCATTTGCTCACCGTGCACCACCGCGACCACAATCACGACAACAATCCGCGCGACGGCAGCAACTGGGAGCTGCTGTGCATCTACTGCCACGACAACGAGCACGCGCGGTATCTGGACAGCGCGGAACGCGGGGAAACGGCACCCGGCGGCAGGCAAGAGTCGCCTGCCACCTACCAGCCGTTTGCCGGTCTCAAGGCTCTCTTGAAGGACAAACCGTAGCGGTTCGGCGCGGGAATCGTCGCGGCGGCCAGGATTTCGTCATGCCGGCGAAAGCCGGCATCCAGCAAGAAACCTCGATTGGCTTGACGCGCGTAATCTGGACCCCGGCGTTCGCCGGGGTGACGAGTAGGTTTAATTGACGGCCGGGCTCGCGCCTTCCCTTGATGTTTGCGGTACCGGCGCCACGGCGTCGCCCGCGCCTTGCTCCGGCACCAGCGGGAGTTCGGCCTGTGCCCCGGATATGTCGGAATCCACCAGCTGCCCGAGTTCTTCGAGCGGCGGCAATTCGGTGA
Source organism: Betaproteobacteria bacterium (assembly GCA_016192835.1). Lineage (GTDB taxonomy): Bacteria > Pseudomonadota > Gammaproteobacteria > Burkholderiales > SG8-41 > PALSA-1004. The sequence continues at coordinate 562 of JACPTJ010000158.1, read as the reverse complement.
GCGAGCGCAGGTTCAGGTCGTCGAGAAACTGCCGGGTGGTCGCGAACAGCTCGGGCCGGCCGGGAACCTCGCGATGCCCGACGACGTCGATCCAGCCGCGCGCTTCGAGCGCCTTGATGATGTTGGTCGACACCACCACCCCGCGGATATCCTCGACATCGCCGCGCGTGACCGGCTGCCGGTAGGCGATGATCGCCAGCGTCTCCATCACGGCGCGCGAATAACGCGGCGGCTTCTGCGGATTCAGGCGTTCGAGGTAGCGGTGGTACTCGGGGCGCGCGCGGAAACGCCAGCCGCTCGCGACATTGACCAGCTCGACGCTGCGTCCTTCCCAGTCGTGAGCGAGCTCGTCGAGGAGGTTGCGTAACGTATCGTTGGCCAGTTCCTCGTCGAACAGCTTCTTCAGATCCGCGAGCGCCAGCGGCTCGCCCGCGGTCAGGAGCGCTGCCTCGATTACGCGCTTTACTTCCTGCAAGTCAAACGACGGTGAGTCCATGGGTCAATTTCACATATATCGGTGAGTACGGTTCGTGCTGCGTGACCTCGATCAGGGTTTCACGCG
>JACPTJ010000227.1 GCA_016192835.1 Betaproteobacteria bacterium | reverse complement strand
TAAAGCAGCCGTTCAGCTTGGCTATCCGGATCAACGTCAGATCTCGATAGCATTGCGGACGTTGAGGGATCGAAGTGCCAGCGGCGGCTTCGGCCGAGGAGCGGTCATTGCCGGAGGCGACCTTCATCGTCCGGAGTTGGACCATTGCTGCGGTCTGGCATTCTTCGCCGCACCACCGAAACACGGGAGCGATCCGCTTCACTTCTTTGGACATGTCCCCGCGGACGTGCATCCCACCGTGGCGGATCAGAAGGCGAGGAAGAGGGCCACGGCCGCTGCCTCCTCCACGGTGCCCGCACGGCCGAGCGGCGTGGCGCGTCGCTGCACTTCGCTCATCGGCTTGCCTTCGCGGTTGTCCCTGGTGAGCCGGACGGGAATGCCTTGGGTGCTGTCGCGCAGCGCGCCCGAGTTGATGCAGTTCACGCGGATACCGTGGGGCGACAGCCAGTAGGCCATCACGTGCGTGAGCGGCACCAAACCACCCTTCGATGCCGAGTAGGCAATCAGGGTGGGATTGCCTTGCACCCCGTCGATCGAACCGTGGTGGACGATCGACGCTTTGCCTGCCGCCCGAAGAGCTGGCACGAGGCGCTGGCTGCACAAGAAGGGCGCGGTCAGGTTGACCGCGATCTGCTGGTTCCACTGCTCCAGTGGAAGGCTCTCGAACTCCACGCGCTCGGCAATGGCGGCATTGTTGAACAGGATGTGAATCTGCGACCGCCACGCCATGCAGGCGCTGGCCATCCGCTCGATTGCGGCCGGGTCGGCAAGGTCGGTTTCGATGAAGATGGCCTCGCCCCCCTCCTTGCGGACCATTGCTGCCGTTTCCTCGCCCATGGCTGCGTCGATGTCTACACAAGCGATCGATGCCCCTTCGCGCGCGAACAACAGGCTTGACGCCCGTCCTACGCCCGAAGCCGCACCGGTGATGACCGCGTTCTTACCCTTGAGCCTCATGCTTGTCTCCCGTTCTTCTCGACTATGGGTTCCAACCCGCTTTTCGTGATCACGTGAGCCGCTTCCGCGGAGGCCAGGAATCTGATCACCGCGCGCGCCGCGTCCGGATCCCCGCTGCTGGCGGCGACGCCGGCGGAGAACAGGGTGACTTTCTGAAGTTCCGACGGTAGCGGTGTAATGTGCGCGATGCCCGGCACCGGCAGCAATTCACTCATTTGCTGGAAACCGATATCGAGTTCGCCACGCGCCACCACGGCACCCACGCGCTCGCCGCCGCCGATGAAGCGGCATTTACTTAGCACTTGATCGGCGATTCCCAGGCGCTGCACCAGTTCGGTGGTGAGATATTGGCCGTTCACGCTGGCCGAGTAGCCGATGGATTTTGCCTGCAACAGCGTGCGTTTCAGCGCGTCGACCGTGCTGATGTCCGGCTTGGGCGTCCCCTCGCGCACCGCCATGCCGATGGTTGAGCGGGCAACGGGCGTATAGCCTTCGGCCAGGACCAGGCCCTCGTCGATGAATTGGCGCAGCAAGGTATCCGCGACGATGACGATGTCTACGATTTCGCCGCGCTTCAGACGATTCGCAATGGAGTTTTCGCCCGTCCCCACGGAGGTTGAGGCTGTGACAATGGTTTTCTTAGTCAGGCGTTCCAGTCGCGGAATCAATTCCAGATGCGCCGCGGTGAAAGCGCCTGAGGTCATGACCCGGATCTCGTTTGTCATCGTATTCATGGTTGACCTAAGTATGACGTCCTGGATTATGCCGCATATTGGGTAGGTCACGTTGCGAAGCTACGTGACCGCGATGTCAGGTAGCCTGCGGCAACCTGACCTACGTGGTTTTCGGCAACGCGGCATTATGTCTGTCACCCCGTATAAAATGGATCGCTGAAAAACGATTATATTCGCGCATGTTCAGCTATCTTCAATCCCGCATACGCGGAACCGCCAGCGCGGGACCGGGCGCGCCGCCGCGCGGGCTGCTCGCTTTCTACTGGCACTTTGTGCGCCAAACCAAGCGCTGGTATGCGCTCATGTTCGTGACCAGCCTGGCGGTGGCGCTGATCGACACGGTGATCCCGGTATTCATCGGCAAACTGGTTTCGCTGATGGAGGCCGCCGACCGCCACGCGGCGCTTGCCGAGCAGTCGCCGCTGCTGCTCGCCATGGCGGCGCTGATGCTCATCGTGCGCCCGCTGGTGCTGCTCGCCGACATCGCGATCCGCCAGAACGCGCTGATCCCGGGCGTCACCAGCATGATTCGCTGGCAGAGCCATTGGCATGTGGTGCGCCAGAACTGGTCGTTCTTCCAGAACGATTTTGCCGGACGCATCGCCAATCGCGTGATGCAGACCGCCAACGCGTTGCGCGAAAGCGTGATGTCGGCGATACGCGCGGTCTGGTACATCGCGGTCTATGGGGTCAGCGCGTTTGTGCTGATGGCTGTCGCGGACTGGCGGCTGGGCCTGCCCACGCTCGCGTGGTTCGCGGGCTACGTGTTGTTCCTGCGCCACTTTGTGCCGCGCATGCGCGATCTGGCGAAGGCAAGCTCGGAAGTGCGTTCGCTGGTGATGGCGCGGATAGTCGACAGCTATACCAACATCCTCACCGTCAAGCTGTTCGCGCGGCTGGCCGATGAAGATGCCTATGTGCGCGAGGTGATCGACGAGCATCAGGCCGCGATCGGCGCGCACATGCAGCTGATCTCGCAATTCATGTTCTGGCTGTCGGCGATGAATGCGTTGCTGCTGACCAGCACCGCGGCCATCGGCATCTGGCTGTGGGTGCAGGGCACGGTGAGCGCGGGCGTGGTGGCCACCGCGCTGCCGCTCGCGTGGCAGATTGCCAACGTGGCCGGCTGGGTGAGCTGGGAGATTACCGGTATCTTCGAGAACATCGGTGTGGTGCAGGAAGGCATGCAAACGATCGCCGTGCCGCACAGCGGCGTCGACCGGCCCGGTGCGCGCGAGCTGAAAGTCTCGCGCGGGGAGATTCGCTTCGAAGACGTTTTCTTTACCTACGGCAGACGCGACGCGAGTCCCGTGCTGGATCACCTGAATTTCACCATCCGCCCCGGCGAGCGGGTGGGCCTCGTGGGCCGCTCGGGCGCCGGCAAATCCACGCTGGTGAATCTGCTGCTGCGCTTCTACGAACTGGAGCACGGCGCGATCCGCATCGACGGACAGGACATCCGCAACGTGACGCAGGAGAGTCTGCGCGCCGCGATCGGCATGGTGACTCAGGATACTTCGCTTTTGCACCGTTCGATCGCCGCCAACATCCGCTACGGCCGCCCCGGCGCGAGCGACGAGCAGGTGCGCTCGGCGGCGCGCAAGGCGCAGGCGCACGATTTCATTCTCGGTCTGCAGGATTGGCGGGGACGCACCGCCTACGACGCACACGTGGGCGAGCGCGGCGTCAAGCTCTCCGGCGGGCAGCGCCAGCGCGTGGCGATTGCGCGCGTGGTGCTGAAAGATGCGCCCATCCTGGTGCTCGATGAAGCCACCTCGGCGCTGGACAGCGAAGTGGAGCTTGCAATTCAGGAGCAACTGCTCGGCCTGATGGAAGGCAAGACGGTGATCGCAATCGCTCACCGGCTGTCCACCATCGCGCGCATGGACCGCCTGATCGTGCTGGACGCCGGCCGCATCGTCGAGCAGGGCTCGCACGACGAATTGCTGCGCCTGGGCGGGCATTACGAGAAACTGTGGCGGCACCAGTCGGGCGGGTTTCTGGCGCCTGATGTGGTGGCGACCGAAACCGCGACCGAGTTGCCCGACGAGCCGCCGCCCGACGAGATGCGCGTGGAAGCTATACCCGAACCCAGCACGGACGACGCGCCGGTGGTGACGCGGGCATAATATGGCGCGTGTGGTCCGCGGCATTTTCCTCGCGCGCCGCGGCTTGCGCGTACAATAACGATTCAGACGAATTGCCGGGGAGAAGATCCAATGCCGAAAACTGCAATCGCGGACGGTGAAATCCATTACGAGGTGGCGGGCGAGGGACACCCGCTGATATTCGTCAGCGGGTTAAGCGGGGTGGGGCGCTACTGGCAGCCGCAGGTGGCCGCCTTCGCTTCCCGCTACAAAGTCGTCACCTACGACCAGCGCGGCATGGGAAGCAGCGACCGTGTGCAGCGCATCTTCTCGGTCGACCAGATGGCAACCGAGCTCGCGGAGCTTATGGACGCGTTAGAAATCGAACGCGCGCACATCGTCGGCAATTCGACCGGAGGAGCGATCGGTCAGACGCTCGCCATCGAGCAGCCGCAGCGTGTTGCGCGCCTGGTGCTCGGCAGCACGTGGACTCACTGCGACCCGTGGTTCCGCCGCCTGTTCGAGGCGCGGCGCCGGATGTACCAGGAGGGCGGCCCCGAACTGCACGCACGGTTTCACCCGCTGTGGCTGTATCCGCCCGAGTACGTGAACGCGCACGACGCCGAGATCGAGGAGGAGCAGCGCACGGCGCCGACCAAGAGTACGCCGGTCGAGGTGTCGGTGGGTCGCATCAACGCGCTGCTCGCGTTCGATCGTCGTGCAGGAATCTCGCGCATCAAGGCGCCGACGCTCGTCATGGCGTGCGACGATGACTACATTACTCCGAGTTATCATTCCGAGGCGCTCGCGCGCGCGATTCCCAACGCGAAACTCGTGATTCCCCACGGCGGCGGGCACGCGTTCTCGAAGACGCGCACCGAGGAATACAACCGGATTGTGCTCGATTTCCTCGGCGCCGCCGGCTGAATCCGGAGCAGCGGTCCGGACTTCGTCATCCCGCCCCGGGCTTCGGTGGGCGGGATATCAAGGTAACTCCGATGAGAGCGACGATGAGCGCCGGCATGACGTATTCAAGAAAGGCATGTGTCAAACCACCCGCCATACTTTTTTCTTGAAACATGCCGATGGCCACGTGCCACGAGGCGCTGTAATAAAAGGAGAGCGCGGACAGAAATGCGAGATCGGTCGTCATGGTGGTCATGCGGATGACTCGAATCGCGTAGAGCAACAAATAAACAGATGAGGCCAGTACTACGGCGGCACGCCAATACTTGATATTGAAGATCACCGCCGCGCATGCGACGAGGCCGAAGAAACCGGCAATCAGCACCGAGGCGAGGAAATCGGGATAGTAAAGAAAAACGGCGCACAGTACGTAAATCGACCATGTGGCAAGTGCCAACGCTCCCGGTGCGCTGGCGACCGGATGTCTTTGGGAGTATTCGGACATGTGTTCAACCGACTCAGGCCGGCCGGTTTTTCTTGTCCAGGAGCGATTTGATGAGATTTCTTGCCGCGGGGCTATACCAGTCCGCCGGACCCCAAAGGCGCGCCAGCACCATTCCCTTTTCGTCGATCAGGTAGGTGGCGGGCATGCCCCAGGCGCCGTAAAGCAGCCCTACCTCTCCCTCGGGGTCCATCATTATCGTGTAGCTCAGCTTCAGTTCTTTGACAAACGCGAGCGCATCGCTGCGTTTGTCTTTGACGTTCACCGCCAGAATCTCGAACCCCTGGTTTTTGAACTCCCGGTAGAGGCGTTCCATGCCCGGCATCTCGTCTCGGCAGAACTCGCACCAGGTGGCCCAGAAATTCAGGAACACAAGCTTGCCGCGATAGTCCTTGAGAGAAAGTTTCTTGCCGTCCGGGTTGGATAGGGTGAAGTCTGGCGCGGCCGGGCGGTCCTTGATCTCCTCCAGCTTGGGAACCGCCTTGAAGTCGATGGATGGATTGCGGGTCGCCTGGGCGTGGAGCTGACCGCTACCGAAGCAGAAAGCGGCCAGCACGCAGGCGAGCCGGCCGCGGGAAATGATGCTGATCACAACCTTACCCTTTGTTGATTTTTTTCACTTCTTCGATCAGCGTATCGTTAGGAACGAGCGGTTCGCCGCGCCCCAATACTTTCTTGTAGCGGATGACGCCCTGTTTGTCGACGATGAAGTAGGAGCGCTGCGCGAGCCTGCGCTCGGCATTCAAAACCCCGTAAGCCTGCATCGCTTTCAGATCCGGGAAATCGCTCAGCAGCGGGTAGTTGAGCTTGAGAAAATCGGCAAAAGCTTTCTGGGAGAAACCTACGTTCGCGCTGATCCCCAGCACTTCGGCATCGACCGCTTCGAACTTCGAATAGTCGTCCCGACTGGACGACAATTCCCGTATTCATGTCGGCGTGAAGTCGAGCACGTAAAACTGGATGACGACGTTCTTCTTGCCGGCAAGACCGCTGAGTTTGAATTTTCCCTCTTTGGTGCTCGCGAGCTCGAAATCCGGCGCCTTGTCTCCTACCTCCACGGCCGCAACCAGGCCCGGAAAAGCGGCAAGGAGAAACGCCAAAACGACAACCAGGATGGAGTTTCTAGGCATGATTTCCTCCGTCATCAGCGAAACGAGCAACGCACTTTATCCGACTCGATACCGGCAATCAACGTCTTTCTTTGACGGTTGGCGGGGTCAGCGCTCTGTGCAAACCCGAGTCGGGAACAGGGTTTTCGCGGCACACCGGGTCAGTCCACTTTCGCGCCAGTATCCTTCTAAAGAGTGGTCCGTTCAGGGCGCTTTCTGATACGCAGGCGATGCGTTGCAGGCAGCGCCCTCACCTCGTTATCTGACGCACCATGTCATCGACGAAGCGCAACGTCACCGCGCGCATCTCGTCCGGCGTGAGATTGCTGACCGGATGCGGCAGTTCGATGTAGGGGTGACCGTCCATGCCTTTGCCGCGAAATTGATGGATCGCGGCGTTCGTGAATGCGCCGGTCAGGAACAGCGTGGCGGGTATGCCGCGTTTTTCGAACTCTACGGTGTCGTGCACACTGCACAACGTGCAAGACCCTCACCCGCCAAGGGCGGCGACCGCCACGTCCACCTCGTTTGCCATCTCGTCCATCAGCTCGGCAGTCGCCGGCTTCGAATAAAACTGCTTGCGCCGCATGACGACCTTCGCCACGCCGTAGCGCTCGCGCAGCGTTTCCGCGACGACCTCGAGGATGATGTCGGCCTGCTCCTTGGTGTTGTCGAGCAGCCCTACCACCTTGCCCCCGAGGTCCATCGGACGCGAAGCGCGCGCGACCCTGGCCTTGCTGCCGCCGGCCGTGGGATCTATGAATGGCAAATCGCCGGTCATGATTTTCTCCTGTTGAAGAGCGTGATCCGTGGGTCGTCAAACGGCGTACTGGCCGTGAACCGCGCGGCTTGAATCGTTCCACCCGTGGCATACCGCCGTGACGGGTCCCGTGCCTCCCGCGACGATGAGATGCAGGCCCGCCGGTTCCTTGACCGCCTTGATGAAACACTCGTCGTCGTCGGGGTCCACGCCCATCGCGCGTGCGCGCTCGGGGCGCCAGTTGCCGCCCCGCTTCAGGTCCCCTTGCCTGCGCCCGCCCAGCTCGCACAACCGGCGATGGACTTCAGTGCGGCTCATGCCCGCATCCGCGCACAGCTTCGCATGCTGCGGCCCCATCGCGACCACGACGTTCGATGCGAACCACATGTTCCACGAGCCGGCCGCCGCCATCGCATCTCCGATTCCGGTCAGGAGCCGCTCGGGATCTTTGCTGACGTCGTCGAAGTGCAAACGCGGGCTTTCCACATTGGCGGCGGTAATCACGTTGTCCGCGGCTGAATATCCACGCGATTCGGCAAGGCTAGCCCACGGGCTGCGCTCGATATTCTCCGCGAGGCACGCGGTGTACCGCAGCGGACTCGCGAATACGGTCGCCGAAGCGCGGCCCGCAATGCCGCCGCCGAGATTGAGCAGCATCAGGCGGATCGCGCGGCCGATCGTCGCGTTGGCGCGAAATCCCGGGCCGAAGCACCCGTTGCCGCCGTGTATGCCGATCTTCTCCGCGTAGGGGCCATTGACGATCATGAGCGGCGCGACCCCGTGCATGGTGCACTGAACGCCGCCCATGTTGAATTCCTCGCGCAGGATGAGCTCGGTGCCGCCGAGAACGACGGGCAGGTATTCGGGCTTGCAGCCGGCCATCAGCGCGTGGATCGCGATCGTGCGAACGGTTGCGACTTCCAGCGCGGGCGGGATGCCGCCGACGACTTCATCGGGATCGCGGCGCGTGCCTTCGAGCATTCGTTGCACACGCTCTTCGGTCGGAGTAACGACCGGAAAGCCGTCCGACCAGTCTTTCTCGAGGAAGAACTCGAACTCGTCTACTTTGCCCGCCACACGATTCTCCCGGCGCGTGCTTCAGCGGTTGATGGTTGTTATTCCTGCAGTCCCGAGGCCTTGACCACCTTGGCCCATTTCGCAAGCTCCGATTTCAGATAAACGCTGAATGCTTCGGAGGTGCTGCCTTCGGCCTCGAGGCCCTGCTTGACGAGCGCTGCGATCATATCCGGCGTGCGCAGGATGTCGTTGATCTGGCGGTTCAGCTTGGCGACGATGGACTTCGGCGTGCCCGCCGGCGTGAGTATGCCGTACCAGTTCTTCGCCTCATAGCCGGGCAGGCCCGATTCCGCGACGGTTGGAATATCGGGCACCGCCACAGAGCGCTTCAACGAGGTGATGCCCAGCGACTTCAGCCGCCCCGTCCTGACCTGTCCTATCGCCGCCGAGAGCGACATCACCGATATCTGTATCTCGCCGCCGATCAGCGCGTTCAGGTTGGGACCGCCGCCCTTGTAGGGAACGTGGGTGACTTCGATGCCGGCCATCAGCTTGAACAACTCGCCGGCGAGGTGCGTGACGCTGCCGGTTCCCGCCGAACCCATGGTCAGCTTGCCGGGATTCGCCTTCGCGTAGGCAATCAGTTCTTTGGTGGTTTTCGCGGCCACCGAAGGGTGCGCCGCCAGCAGGTTGTGGCCTGCCGCAATCATCGTGATCGGTATGAACGATTTGACCGGATCGAACGCCAGTTTTTTGTACAGGCCCGCGCTGGCGGCATAGCTCGCGGAGACGACCATCAGGGTATGCCCGTCCGGCGTGGCGCCGGCCGCGATTTCCGAACCTATTGTGCTGCCCGCGCCCGGACGATTATCGGTCACGACCGGTTGCCCCCACAATGCGGCAAGCCTCTGGCCCAGCATCCGGGCGGTGATGTCTGCGGCGCCGGCCGGTGCAAAGCCCACGATGATGCGCACCGGTTTCGTCGGATAAGCGGGCTCCGCTGCGTGAACTCCGCTCATTGCAAGCAGCAACGCGGAACACGAGATCTGGATTCTCATACGCAGTTTCCTCCCTGTGTCTTTTCGCCGTCGCCGATGCGGGACAGCGCGGCCTTTTTTGGACACACCTGCGAAGACGATACGCTGGGCCGCACCGGATGGCAAGATACAGCCGCCGGCATATATGGCTGGGTGCTGAGTACGAGCTCAGAATGCCCGACCATTCCGGCCGGAATTTTGTGAGCGAAACCGTCCTGCAAGCCAATATCCATGCGGACATCGAGCATTTTTTCTCGAAGATTTTCGTGATTGGCTACGTTTAGTCTTCAGTCGGGATAGAATCTCTTTCCAATAATTTCCGCCAAGATGAAAACGAATGGGCGAGTAAAGAGTGGCACGTGGGCGTACCGCTGCCCTACGTGTATGTTCCTACATCGCGAGGGCACATTATGAAATCCGTCAACGTTCGTCAACTTAAGCACAACCCGTCCAACGCTCTGCGCATGGCGCGCAAAGCGCCGGTGGTGGTCATGAACCGCGACCAGCCCGAGGCCTTGCTGTTCCATCTTGACGACGAGGGCCTGCTCGGTGAGCCGGGCGTAAGGCTTGCTCTGGCGACCGCGCTCTACAAGAACGAGAGCGTCTCCCTCGGGCGCGGTGCCAAGATCGCCGGAATGCCGCTCGAGGCCTTCATGGTCGAGATGGGCCGGGCGGGCATTCCCGTGATCCGCGGTAACGCAAAGACGCTGCGCGAAGACATCAAG
>JACPTJ010000226.1:7690-10464 GCA_016192835.1 Betaproteobacteria bacterium | reverse complement strand
GCCATCCACATCGGCAGCGCCGCCTGCGATCCGGTTTCGTTATGGCCGAGCGTGTGCGGATTGTCGAAACCGATCCATGCCACCGCAACCAGACCGGTGCCGAAACCGCAGAACCAGGCGTCGATGAAATCGTTGGTGGTGCCGGTCTTGCCGGCAAGATCGGTGCGCCCGAGCTTCATCGCGCGCGCGCCGGTGCCCATTTTCACCACGTCCTGCAGGATGTTGGTCATGATGAACGCGTTGCGCGCATCGATTGCGCGTTGCGCGCTTTCTCCGGCGCGGTGGGGACGCGCTTGAGCAATGACGGTGCCCCTGGCATCTTCGATGCGTGCGATGAAATACGGGGTGACGCGAAAGCCCCCGTTGGCGAATATCGCGTAAGCGCCGACCATCTGCGCCGGTGTCACGTTGCCGGCGCCGAGCGCCATCGTCAGATACGGCGGGTGATACTTGGCGTCGAAGCCGAAGCGCGTGATGTAATCCTGCGCATATTGCGGCGTGATTGCCTGCAGGATGCGCACCGAAACCACGTTTCTCGATTTGACAAGCGCGGTGCGCAAACGCATCGGACCCTCGAACTTGCCATCGAAGTTCTTCGGCTCCCACGGCTCGGAGCCGGTCTGACTGGAATCAAACATCAACGGCGCGTCGTTGATGACGGTCGCCGGAGTAAAACCTTTCTCGAGCGCCGCGGAATAAATAAACGGCTTGAAGCTCGAGCCCGGCTGGCGCAACGCCTGCATGACATGATTGTATTTGTTGCGGTTGAAATCGAAACCACCGACCAGCGCGCGGATCGCGCCGTCGCGCGGCTCAATCGATACCAGCGCGGCTTCGACCTGCGGCAGTTGCGTGATCTGCCAGAGCCCTTTCTCGTCTTTCTGGACGCGGACCACCGCGCCGCGCCGCAGCCGCTGATTCGCCGGCGCCTTGTCCCCGATCATTCTCTGGGCGAACTTGAGGCCTTCGCCGCTGACTTCGAGCACCTCGCCGCCCTTGCGGTAGACCTTGATCGCTCTGGAGCTTATCTCGAGCACCAGCGCCGGATAAATGTCGTCGCTTTCGGTTTCGTCCTGCAGCGCGTCCTCGAGCGCCTCAGCGCTGGGTTGCCGTTCGAGTTCGACATAACCTTCCGCGCCGCGATAGCCGTGGCGGCGGTCGTAATCGATCACGCCCTTGCGCACCGCTGCGTAGGCGGCCTGCTGATGTACCGTTGACAGCGTGGTATAGACCTTGAAGCCGCGCGTATAGGCGTCGTCCCGAAAGCGCTCGTACAACACCTGCCGCACCATCTCGGCAAGATGATCGGCCTTGACCGCGAAATCGTTGACCTCTTTTTTCACCACCAATGGCTGCTGGTCGGCGAGCTGCCACTGCGCGTCGGAAATAAAATTGAGTTCGCGCATTCGCCGCAACACATATTGTTGACGCAGCTTGGCGCGCTGGGGATTGATCACCGGGTTGAAGCGCGAGGGTGCTTTGGGCAAACCGGCCAGCATCGCCGTCTCGGCGAGGCTGAGTTGATCGAGCGTCTTGCCGAAGTAAATCTGCGACGCCGCGGCAAACCCGTAGGCGCGCTGGCCGAGAAAGATCTGGTTTATGTAAAGTTCAAGAATCTGGTCCTTGGACAGATTGTGCTCGATCTTGAAAGCGAGCAGCATCTCGTTGAATTTGCGCGTCAGCGTTTTTTCCTTGGACAGAAAGAAGTTGCGCGCGACTTGCATGGTGATGGTGCTCGCGCCCTGGCGTGCGCCGCCGGAAACGAAATTCGACAGCGCGGCGCGCAGTACGCCGAAATAGTCGACGCCGCCGTGCTGGTAGAAGCGCTCGTCTTCGGCCGCGAGTATCGCGTCGCGCATCGGTTTGGGCACAGCCTCGATTTTCACGACCGCGCGGCGCTCTTCGCCGAACTCGCCGATCAACTTGCCTTCCACGCTATAGACCTGCAACGGCACCTTGGGCTGATAATCCGTAAGAACATCCAGCGTGGGTAACGCCGGATATACGATTACTGCCGCAAAAACAATGACTAATACACCTGCCAAAGCGGTGGCCGCGAGTAAAGCCAAGGGAAATGTCCACCAACGAAAAAACATCGCTAACCGGATAGAATGAAAATTGTTGTAAAAGAACAACAATTAGAAATAACATCAGCTTCGTGACTCACGCGTGCCGCAGGAGAATATGCGCTGAGTAATGGAGCTAAGTCGCAGATTTTTAGCATTATAAACTGGGGACTCGAGCAAAAGGAATGCCAATCAAAGAGTTTACGCAGTAGGCAGTTGTTGCTACCATTTAATGTAAATTATGTAAACTGGCCATAACCATCCCATGTTTAAGGGAAATCTGAAACTTAACCTCGAGCCTCTCGAGCGGCTGTTCAAGCCCAAATCGCCGCCGTTGATCGGTTGCGACATCGCCTCGTCAGCGGTGAAAATGGTCGAAATTGCCGCGGCGGGCAAAGGCCTCTACCGCGTCGAGCGCTACGCAATCGAACCTTTGCCACGTGACGCCGTGGAAGACGGCAATATCAACAATCTCGAGGCCGTCACCGACAGCCTGAAACGCGGCTGGAAACGCATGGGCACCAACATCCGGAACGTCGCGCTGGCACTGCCCGCCGCCGCGGTGATCACCCGCAAAATCATCGTGCCCGCTGGACAGGCGGAGCGCGAACTCGAACTGCAGGTCGAGACCGAGGCGAACCAATACATTCCATTCGCGCTCGAGGAAGTCAATCTCGATTTCCAGGTTATCGGTCCCGCCCCCAACAG
>JACPTJ010000226.1:0-7630 GCA_016192835.1 Betaproteobacteria bacterium | reverse complement strand
GACGATGTCGAGGTCCTGATCGCAGCGTCGCGCAAGGACAAAATCGAGGACCGTGTCGCCGCCGCCGCCGCTGCGGACCTGAAAGCGGTGGTGATGGACATCGATTCGTTTGCGGCGCAGGCCGCGTTCGAGCTGATCGAGCGCCAGTTGCCGGACGCCGGCAAAGACCAGAGTGTTGCGATTATCGACATCGGTGGTGCGATCATGACTCTCAATGTGATGCGCAACGGGCAATCGGTTTACCTGCGCGAGCAACCGTTTGGCGGCAATCAGCTCACCCAGGAAATTCAGAGTCATTTCGGCATGTCGCCCGAAGAAGCCGAGGCGGCCAAACGCGCCGGCGGGCTGCCTGACAATTACGAAACCGACGTCCTGGCGCCATTCCTCGACCGGCTCGGGCTCGAGGTTGCACGCGCGCTGCAGTTTTTCTTTGCGTCCACGCAATTCAACCAGATCAACCACATCCTGCTCGCAGGCGGTTGCGCCGCGCTGCCCGGCATCGATGAGGTGGTCACCAAGCGCGCTGCGGTCAATACCCGGGTCGCGAATCCTTTCGCCAACATGGCGCTGTCGTCCAAGATCAGGCCCAAACAGCTGACCAGCGATGCGCCGTCGTTAATGGTGGCCTGCGGGCTCGCCATGCGGAGATTTGACGCATGATCCGCATCAATCTGCTCCCGCATCGGGAGCTCAAGCGCAAACGGCAGCAACAACAATTCCTGGTGATGCTGGGGGTGGTGGTCGCGCTCGGCGCGGCCATCTGGTTTGGGGGACATTCCTACCTGAGCGATCAGCTCGAGCAACAAGATGGCCGCAATGCCTATCTCGAGTCGGAGGTCGCAACGCTCGACAAACAGATTGCAGAAATCAAGAAGCTCAAGGAATTAACCGTCGCGCTGCTGCAGCGCAAGAAGGTCGTCGAGTCGCTGCAGGCCAACCGCGCGGAGACGGTTTATCTGCTCGATCAGTTGGTGCGGCAACTGCCCGATGGCGTTTACCTCAAAGCCATCCAGCAGAAAGGCAATCAAGTCAATATCACGGGTTATGCGCAATCAAACGCGCGGGTTTCGACCTTCATGCGCAATCTCGAAGCGTCGCCGTATCTTGAAAAACCCAGCCTGATTGAAATCAAAGCGGTGAACGAACGCAACACGCGGCTGAGTGAATTCAGCCTGGCGGTTTTTTTGGCCCGCACCAAGGATGAAGCAGCGGGCAGCAAACCCGGCGCGAAACCCGGTGCCAAGCCCGCGGCCGCGGCGCCCGGCGCCGCCGGCACGATACCGAGCACGCAAGTCCTGGCCCCCGCAAGGACCGTCGGCGCAACCCCGGCCGCGACCGCTGCCGCTTCGAGCACGCCGACGCGCAGCGGTTCGCCTTAATCCCGGTAGCCACCATTATGACCCTTGACGAACTGCGCAGCCTGGACCCCAAGAACATCGGCAGTTGGCCGGTATTACCCAAGCTCGGCGCGCTGCTGGCCGCACTGCTCCTGCTGGTCATCGCCAGCTACTTGCTCGACTGGCAAGGCCAGCTCGAGGCGATCGATGCCGCCCAACAAAAAGAAACGACTCTGCGCGCGACCTTCCTGGAGAAGAAGAAGCAGGCGATCGACATCGAGGCTTACCGCAAGCAACTGGCTGACATCGAGAAATCGTTCGGCACGCTGTTAAAGCAGCTGCCCGGCAAATCGGAAATGGAAGCGTTGCTTACCGATATCAATCAGGCCGGCCTGGGCCGCGGCCTGCAGTTCGAACTGTTCAAGCCTAACACCACCGAAAACATGTCGGAGTTTTACGCCGAACTGCCGATCACGATTCGGGTCACCGGCGGCTACCACGATATGGGCGCCTTCGCGAGCGATATCTCGAAGCTGTCGCGCATTGTTTTGCTCAACGACGTGCAGCTGACGCAAAACAAGGACGGCGCCATCACGATGGACGCAGTGGCCAAGACCTATCGCTATCTCGACGAGGACGAACTCGCCAAGCAGAAAAAGGCGGCCAAAGACGCGAAGGGGGTCAGGAAATGAGGCTCCCTGTTGTTATCGTGACTCTCGCCTGCCTCGGGCTTGCTTCCTGTGGCGACGAGCAGTACTCGGACCTGAGGCAATTCGTGAAGGACTCCGACAACCTGCCGCATAGCCCCATTCCGGCGCTGCCTGACGTCAAGCCGTACGAACCATTTGCCTATGACGCTTACGATCTCGTCGATCCGTTCAAGCCGCGCAAGATCGAACCGCCGAAGAAAACCGCCAGCGGCGGCCTCCAGCCGGACCTGTCGCGACGCCGGGAACCGCTCGAGGCCTACCCCATCGAGAACCTGCGTATGGTTGGCACGCTGCAGCAGGGCAAGACCAACTATGCGCTGGTCAAGAGCCCTGACAACAACCTGTTCCGCGTCAAACCGGGCAATTACATGGGCCAGAACTTCGGTCTGATTACGGCGATTTCGGAATCGACGATCAAGCTCAAGGAAATCGTGCAGGACAGCACCGGAGACTGGGCCGAGCGTGAAAGCACCCTCATGCTGATCGACGAGGCGACCAAATAATTCAGGTGAGCGAAGCGCCGAGCAGTGCGCGACCGACGGCTCTCGCTGAGACTTCAGGAGGCAGGACCATGAACAACACCCGCTGGTTTTTGAAACCGATACGCGCCGCGGCGCTGCTGCTGGCCATGAGCGCGGCAGCCGTGGCTACAACCTGGGCGCAATCCGCGCAGCCCGCTGCCAACAGCATCGAAGCGATCAACGTCGCTGGCCAACGCGGCGGCAACATCGTCGTTCGCATCACCCTCAAGCAGCCGCTTGCGGATCCACCGGCCGGTTTCACGATCAATAATCCGCCGCGCATCGCGTTTGACTTCCCGGGCACCAGCAATGCGCTCGGCAAGAACACGCAGGAAGTCGGCGATGGCGACCTGCGCAACATGAATATCGTGCAGGCGGGCGAGCGCACGCGGCTGGTGATGAATCTGAGCAAGCTGCTCGCCTACGATACCAAGGTTGACGGCAGGAACGTGATCATCACGCTGCAGCCGGTGGCAACCGGCACCGCGGCGACGCCCGTGACCTTGCATTTCGCCGAAGCCAAAGTGGCCGATACGCGCCACAGCCTGCGCGACGTGAGCTTCCGGCGCGGCCCGAACGGCGAGGGCCGCATCATCGTCGATCTGTCCGATAACGCGGTCGGCATCGACCTGCGACAGCAGGGCAGGAGTCTGATCATCGACTTCCAGAATACCGCGCTGCCCAAAAACCTCGAGCGCCGGCTCGACGTGGTCGATTTTGCCACGCCGGTGCAGACCGTCGACACGTTCATGCAGGGCAGCAACTCGCGCATCGCGATCGAGCCGAAGGGGTTGTGGGAGCATTCCGCCTATCAGACCGACAAGCGCTTCATCGTCGAGGTCAAGCCGGTCGTCGAGGACCCGACCAAGCTGATTCAGGGCACGCGCCGAGGCTACACCGGCGAGAAACTTTCGCTCAACTTCCAGAACGTGGAAGTGCGCGCCGTGCTGCAGGTCATCGCCGATTTCACCGGCTTCAACTTCATCACCAGCGACACGGTGACGGGCAACCTGACGCTGCGCCTGAAAGACGTGCCATGGGACCAGGCGCTCGACATCATCCTGCAGGCCAAGGGCCTGGACATGCGCAAGAACGGCAACGTGGTGTGGATTGCGCCGAGCGACGAACTCGCGACCAAGGAGAAACTCGCGCTCGAAGCCCAGGCCCAGATTGCCGACCTCGAGCCGACCCGCACCGAGTCGTTCCAGTTGAATTACCAGAAAGCAGAAGCCTTCCAGAACATTCTCGCCCACCCGACCCAGAGGATCCTGTCCAAGCGCGGCAGCGTGGTGCCCGATGTGCGCACCAATACCTTGTTCGTCCAGGACACCCCGTCACGGCTCGAGGCGGTGCGCGCGCTGGTGCGCAAGATCGATGTGCCGGTGCGCCAGGTCATGATCGAGTCGCGCATCGTCGAAGCCTCCGACAACTTCAGCCGCAACCTCGGCGCACGACTGGGTATAGCCGATAACCGGTTTGGCGATACTCTGGGGGGAAAGGCGGCACAGCGTGTAACAGTCGGCGGTTCTTTAGACGCGACCGGTTTTTTAACGAATCAACTCGGGACCCCGATTCCATTCGGTACCGCAGCAGCCGCAAGTGATTGGCAACGGACGCTCGGCGTAAATCTGCCGGCGGCAGGCATCTCTGGCGCCAATCCGGGCGTTTTCTCGGTGATCCTGTTCAACGAAGCCCTGACGCGCTTCCTCAATCTGGAGGTTTCGGCGCTGCAGGCGGACGGCAAAGGCAAGATCATCTCCAGCCCGCGGGTAATCACCGCTGATCAGGTCGAGGCGACCATCGAGCAGGGCACGGAAATCCCGTATCAGCAGGCGACCTCGAGCGGCGCAACCAGCGTGGCGTTCAAGAAAGCGACCCTGTCGCTCAAGGTAAAACCGCAGATCACGCCGGACGACAACATCATCATGAATCTCAACGTGCACAAGGACAGCGTCGGCGTCGTGACGACCGCCGGCCCGTCGATCGACACCAAGCAGATCACCACTGAAGTGCTGGTGCAAAACGGCGGCACGGTGGTGATCGGCGGGATTTACTCTCAAACCGAGTCGGATAGCACGACCAAGATCCCCGTGCTTGGCGACATACCGTATGTCGGGTTCCTGTTCCGCCAGAATGCCAAGACCGACAACAAGAGCGAACTGTTGATCTTCATCAGCCCGCGCATCATCAAGAGCAGCGTGAGCTTGCGTTAAGCGGCAGATGCCGCGGCCTTGCCCCGCCGGTTCCGGGCGGATTTCCGGGCCCTCGGGTTGCGTGCTCCCGCGAGGCACCCCGGGTTTCACGCTACAATCCGGGCATGCCCGACGACCCTTGCTCAACGCAGTCCGCGGCCACCGTCCCGGGAAACCTCTTCCTCGTCGGATTGATGGGCGCGGGCAAGACTTCGGTCGGCCGGCTGCTGGCCAAACGCTTCAACAAGACTTTCTATGACTGCGACCAGGAAATCGAGCGCCGCACCGGGGTGAAAATTCCGGTGATCTTCGACATTGAAGGCGAAGCGGGATTCCGCGCCCGGGAGTCGGCGGTGCTGCTCGAGCTTGCGGCATTGCATGATATCGTGCTGGCCACCGGCGGCGGCGCGGTCGTGCGCGAGGAAAACCGCCGCGTGCTGGCGCAAAATGGCACCGTAGTCTATTTGCGCGCGGCGCCCGAAGACCTGTGGCAACGCACCCGGCACGACCGCAGCCGTCCCCTGTTGCAGACCGGCGACCGGCGTGCCAAGCTTGAACAGTTGTTTACTCAGCGCGACCCGTTATATCGGGAGGTCGCGACGCTTATAGTTGATACTGGCAAACAGAGCCTGCGCAGCCTTGCCCAGCAGATCGAGCAGCGCTTGCGCGAGCATTTTGAATCCGCGGGGCATGCCCGCCACGACTGCGCCTGACCCAGCGCGGTCGGCCTGTTGACCCCCACTCAAGTCACGGTTTGAACGTCATGCATACAGTTCAGGTCGCATTGGCCGAGCGCAGCTACCCGATCTATATCGGCGCCGGGCTGCTCGCGCGCGGCAAGCTGCTCGCGCAGCATCTGCCGCAAGATCGCGTCGCGCTGATTACCGACACCACGGTGGCTGCGCTTTATCTCGACGTGGTTGCCGACGCGCTGGGCGCGGCCGGCGTCAGCGTGACTAAGGTGGTAGTTCCCACCGGCGAGCAGCACAAGGACTGGCACAACCTGAATGCGGTATTCGACACGCTGCTCGCCAACCATTGCGAACGCAAAACGACGCTGGTCGCGCTCGGCGGCGGCGTGATCGGGGATCTTGCCGGCTTTGCCGCCGCGACCTATCTGCGCGGCGTGCCGTTCATCCAGTTGCCGACGACATTGCTGGCGCAGGTCGACTCATCGGTCGGCGGCAAAACCGCGATCAATCATCCGCGCGGCAAGAATATGATCGGTGCGTTTTATCAACCGCTGGCGGTCATCGCCGATACCGCCACGCTCAACACCTTGCCGGATCGCGAGTTGAGCGCCGGTCTCGCCGAGGTCATCAAGTACGGGCTGATCCGCGACCCGGCGTTTTTCGCCTGGCTGGAGAGCAATATCGAGGCGCTGATCGGGCGGGAACCCGCGGCACTTGCCTACGCGATTTCCCGCTCGTGCGAAAACAAGGCCGAGGTGGTCGCCGCGGACGAGCGCGAAGAGTCGGGCACGCGCGCGCTCCTCAATCTCGGTCACACGTTCGGCCATGCAATCGAAACGGGTCTGGGCTACGGCACCTGGCTGCACGGCGAAGCAGTGGCTGCGGGCACCGTGATGGCGGCGCGCCTCTCGCAGCATCTGGGCTTGATCGGCGCGCCCGAGCTCGCGCGCGTCGCGGCATTGCTAGAGCGCGCCCGGTTGCCGGTGAACGCGCCCGATCTCGGGGTCGAGCGTTACCTGCAGTTGATGGGGATGGACAAGAAGGTGGAAGGCGGCAGGATGCGCTTCATCCTGCTGCGCGCAATCGGTTCCGCGCTTCTCACCGCAGAGGTGTCTCGGGACGCGCTCGCCGCGGTGCTCGCAGCATCCGTCGCGCATGCCTGAGCTGGCGCGCTACGCAGTTGACCCCCACCACAGCCGCGGCAGGCGCTGGCGCGAAGCGCCGCCCGTGGGACGCAGCGAGTTGCAGCGCGACCGCGATCGCATTATTCACTCCACTGCATTTCGCCGTCTCGAATATAAGACCCAGGTCTTCGTCAACCACGAAGGCGATCTATTCCGCACGCGGCTCACCCACAGCCTCGAGGTTGCACAGATCGCGCGCTCGGCGGCACGCAGCCTGCGGCTCAACGAAGACCTGGTCGAGGCGATCTCGCTCGCGCACGACCTCGGTCACACGCCGTTCGGCCATGCCGGCCAGGACGCATTGCACCACTGCATGAAACCGCACGGCGGCTTCGAGCACAACCTGCAGTCGCTGCGGGTGGTCGACCAGCTGGAACAGCGCTATGCGGCATTCGACGGGTTGAACTTGTGCTTCGAGACTCGCGAGGGCATCCTCAAGCATTGCTCGCTGCAGAATGCGCGCAAGCTCGGAGAGCTCGGCGAGCGTTTCGTCAAGCGGCGGCGGCCGTCGCTCGAAGCACAGCTCGCCAATCTAGCCGACGAGATCGCCTACAACAATCACGACGTCGACGACGGCCTGCGCTCGGGTCTGCTGTCGATCGAGCAGCTCGCCCGGGTCAGCCTCTTCGCACGCCATATGAAGCAGGTGTTGCGCGAGTATCCCAAAATCGATGCGCGGCGCCTGGTGCACGAAACGGTGCGGCGGATGATCAGCGCGCTGGTCGTCGATCTTACCCGGCAGAGCACGAAAAACCTCAGGACGCGCGCACCGCGCAGCGTCGACGACGTGCGCGCAGCGCCGCCGTTGATCGCCCACAGTGCCGCAATCGAGCGCGAGCAGCGCGAACTCAAACAGTTCCTGCGGCTGAACCTGTATCAGCACCACCAGGTCGCGCGCATGACCAACAAGGCGCGACGCATCGTCGCCGATCTGTTTCACGCATTCATCACCGAACCGCGCTTGCTGCCGCCGCAATACCGTGATCAGGCGACG
>JACPTJ010000391.1 GCA_016192835.1 Betaproteobacteria bacterium | reverse complement strand
CAATCTGCTCCCGACGGACTTGCCGGTGCCGCCGATCTACAGCAAGGTCAATCCGGCTGATGCGCCGATCCTGACGCTGGCGGTCACCTCGAAGACTCTGCCGCTGCCGAAGGTGCAGAACCTGGTCGACACGCGCATCGCGCAAAAAATCTCGCAGCTGCCGGGCGTGGGCCTGGTGAGCATCGGCGGCGGCCAGCGGCCCGCGGTGCGCATCCAGGCGAATCCGAAGGCGCTCGCGGCCTATGACCTCGGCCTCGATGATCTGCGCACTGCAATCGCCAATGCCAACGTGAACCAGGCCAAGGGCAGTTTCGACGGCCCGGCGCGCGCGTCGACCATTGACGCCAACGACCAGCTCAAATCGGCCGACGAATACCGCAGCCTCATTATTTCGTACAAGAAAGGCCGGCCGATCCGGCTCACCGACGTCGCCGATGCGGTGGATGACGCTGAGAACGTGCGCCTCGCGGCGTGGGCGGACGAAACGCCGGCGGTGCTCGTCAACATCCAGCGCCAGCCGGGCGCGAATGTGATCGAGGTGGTGGACCGCGTAAAGCAACTGCTGCCCCAGCTGCAGGCGACGCTGCCGGGCTCGGTGGACCTCATTCTGCTCACCGACCGCACGACCACCATTCGCGCTTCGGTCCGTGACGTGAAAATCGAGCTGGTCGTCGCGGTCGTCCTGGTGGTGATGGTGATCTTCCTGTTCCTGCGCAACGCCGCCGCGACCGCGATCCCGAGCGTTGCGGTGCCGCTTTCACTCGTCGGCACTTTTGGCGTGATGTACCTGGCGGGATTCAGCATCAACAACCTGACGCTGATGGCGCTGACGATCGCGACGGGTTTTGTGGTCGATGACGCGATCGTAATGATCGAGAACATCACGCGCTACATCGAGGAGGGCGATTCGCCGCTCGAAGCCGCGCTGAAGGGTTCACAGCAGATCGGGTTCACCATCATCTCGCTTACTTTTTCGCTGATCGCGGTGCTCATCCCGCTGCTGTTTATGGGCGACGTGGTGGGGCGCCTGTTCCGCGAGTTCGCGATCACGCTCGCCGTGGCGATCCTGATTTCCGCCGTGGTCTCGCTTACGGCGGAGCAGGGGCGGTTTTATCGCGCGGGCGGACGATTTTTGGAGAAGGTTATCGCGCGCTACGGCGTGATGCTTGAGTGGGTGCTGGAGCGCCAGCGCGCGACGCTGTGGGTCGCGATCGGGACGCTTGCACTCACCGTGCTGCTCTATATCTTCATTCCCAAGGGTTTCTTCCCGGTGCAGGATACGGGCCTGATCCAGGGCATTTCCGAAGCGCCGCAGTCGATTTCCTTTCCCGCCATGGCGGAGCGCCAGCAGGCGCTCGCGCACGCGGTGCTGGAGGACCCGGCGGTGGCGAGCCTGTCGTCCTTCATCGGAGTCGACGGCATCAACACCACGCTCAACAGCGGGCGCGTGCTGATCAATCTCAAGCCGCTTGCCGAGCGCGGCCCAGGTTCTACGCAAATAAGCGCGGTGGAGGTCATCCGGCGCCTGCAGCTGCGCCTCGCGCGGGTCGAAGGCATTACGCTCTACATGCAGCCGGTGCAGGACCTCACCATCGAGGACCGGGTGAGCCGCACGCAGTATCAGTTCAGCGTCGAGGACGCGGATTCCGCCGAGTTGAGCGTCTGGGTGCCGCGGCTGGTCGAGCGGCTGCGCGAACTGCCGCAGCTCGCGGACGTCGCGAGTGATCTGCAGCAGGAGGGCCTGCAGGCCTATGTCGATATTGACCGCACTACCGCCAGCCGGCTCGGCGTTACCCCAGGGGCCATCGACAACGCGCTCTACAACGCGTTCGGTCAGCGGCTCATCTCGACCATCTACACGCAGACGAGCCAGTACCGCGTGGTGCTGGAAGTAAAGCCCGAGTTCCGGCAGGGCCCGGCTGCGTTGGAGAACACCTACGTGACCTCGTCGACGGGGGAGCAGGTGCGGCTCAGCACGGTGGCGCGCATGACCGAAAAATCCACGCCGCTCGCCATCAACCACCTGGGCCAGTTCCCGGCTGCGACCATCTCGTTCAACCTCGCGCGAGGCGCATCGCTCGGCGATGCGGTCAAGGCGATTACCGCCGCCGAGCGCGAAATTGGAATGCCGCTCAGCGCTCAGACGCGCTTCCAGGGCGCAGCACTTGCTTTCCAGGCCTCACTCGACAATACGCTGCTCCTGATCCTGGCGGCGATCGTGACCATGTACATCGTGCTCGGCGTCCTGTACGAGAGCTACATCCACCCGGTCACGATCCTGTCGACGCTGCCTTCCGCCGGCGTTGGCGCGCTGCTCGCGCTCATGCTTTCGCGCAACGATCTCGACATCATCGCGATCATCGGCATCATTCTGCTGATCGGCATCGTCAAGAAAAACGCGATCATGATGATTGACTTTGCGCTCGACGCCGAGCGCAAGGAGGGCAAGAGCCCGCGCGATGCAATCTTCCAGGCATGCCTGCTGCGCTTCCGGCCGATCATGATGACGACCCTGGCGGCGCTGCTGGCCGCGCTGCCGCTGATGCTTGGCACCGGCGTCGGCTCCGAACTGCGGCATCCGCTCGGGATCACGATGGTGGGCGGGTTGCTCTTGAGCCAGGTGCTCACGCTGTTTACTACGCCGGTGATCTATCTCGCGTTCGACCGGCTTGCCCGGCGCGCGCGCGCGCAGGCCTCCGAGCGGGCCGGGGAAGCGCGGACATGAACGTCTCGGCGCCCTTCATCGCGCGGCCGGTCGCGACGACGCTGCTCACGCTGGGCATTGCGCTTGCGGGGGCGGTCGCGTTCAGACTGCTGCCCGTGTCACCGCTGCCGCAAGTGGATTTTCCGACCATTGCAGTGTTTGCCCGGCTGCCGGGCGCGAGCCCGGAAACCATGGCCGCGACGGTGGCGACACCGCTCGAGCGCGCGCTCGGCCGCATCGCGGGCATCACTGAAATCACCTCTTCGAGTTCGCTCGGCTCCACGCGCGTCGTGCTGCAGTTCGATCTTAACCGCGACATCAATGGCGCCGCCCGCGAAGTTCAGGCCGCGATCAACGCCGCGCGCACGCTGCTGCCCAGCGGCCTGCCGAACAACCCGACCTACCGCAAGCTGAACCCGGCCGATGCGCCGATCATGATTCTCTCGCTGACGTCGGGAACGATGTCCCGGGGCCAGATGTACGACGCAGCCTCGACCATCCTCGAGCAGAAACTCTCTCAGGTGCAGGGCATCGGCCAAGTGCACGTGGGCGGCAGTTCACTGCCGGCGGTGCGCGTGGAGCTGAACCCCGCCGCGCTCAACAAGTACGGCATCGGCTTCGAGGACGTGCGCAACGCAATCGTGACGACCAATGTGAACCGGCCCAAGGGCGCGGTGGACGACGGCGAGCGCCACTGGCAGATCCTCGCCAACGACCAGG
>JACPTJ010000064.1 GCA_016192835.1 Betaproteobacteria bacterium | reverse complement strand
TCCTGGTCCCACACGCGCAGCGAGTGGCGCGCTTCGCCGTCATAGGTGCGCCGGATGATCGAGCGGCTGATCTTGCCGATGAAAAGAAACATCGTGGCGAGAAAGCCGATCGCAACCGCCGCCGTGAGATTGAACACCACCATCACGGTGGTCACGATGCCGACCACCAGCAGGTTGGTCAGCATATCCTGGCGGGAATGCACCGGCCCCCGCAGCCGTTGCAGGATCTCGCGGCTCCAGCCGTCGATCGCCGAGAATGCGGTGTTCACGAGCAGCGCCGCCATGACGACCGCAGGGATGTAGCCCGCCCAGGGAACGTACGCGAGGCTCGTGACTGCGGCCAGCAGCAGGATCGAGTGGATCAGGGTCGAAAGGCGGGTGCGTCCGCCGGCCTTGAAGTTGGCGATGCTGCGGCTTCCGGCGCCGGCGCTGGGGGCCACCCCGAACGCGGCGTTGGCCATGTTGCTCAGGCCTTGCATTAACAGCTCGGTATTGTTGTTGGGGCGCGTATTGGTCAGGCTGGCGACCGACACCGAGCTCATGAGCGAGACAATCGAGCTGACGACGGCAATCAGCAGGGCCGACGGCACCAGCTCCACAGCAAGCGCGATGAAAGTCTTGTCCCAACTGATATCGAGAAGTCTCTGCAGTTGTTCCGGGCCGGGCAGCCGCGACGGGATGTCGCCGATGGTTCCGCCCACTGCGGGTTCGCCCAGCAGCGAGCGCGCCACGTAGTACATCAGCGTGCCGAGTAACAAGCCCGCGAGGATGGGAGGGACAAACTTGACGACCCGGGACGCCGTGCGGATGGACAACAAGGTGAACACGCCGATCAGCAGACCGTAGGGTTTGAATGCGTCCCACCACGCTCCGACCCCGTCGAACCACATGACCGTCGCGGGCACCCCGAACAGCGGGTGCAGCTGCGCGAGAAACACGGATAACGCGATCCCGTTCATGAAACCGGCCACGACCGGATACGGAATGTACTTCACGAAATTGCCGAAGCGCAGCATTCCCAGCAGCGTCTGGATGAGGCCGGCGAGGATGAGGCACACGAACACGAGACCAAGGACGCGCGCGATGTCCGGACCCGCCGGTCCCGCGAGCCGCGGATCCGCCATCAGGCCCGCGATCACGGAGGCGGTGATGATCGAAAGCGCTGAATGCGGACCGCTGACCTGGCAGGTTCCGGTGCGGGGCAGAGCGGTGATGAAACTCGCAATGATCGAGGCGTACAGCCCCGCCAGCACGCCCAGGTACGCATACGATGGCCCCAGCGGGACGACGGCGAGCATGCCGACCACGACCGATTGCGGAATTGCAATCAAGGCCGACGACAGCGCGCCGGAGAATTCGCCTCCCAGGTTAGGGAAGCGCGCGCTTAACTGTGCCCACGGACTCCGCATCGCCAGGCTCAATCCCGTGCGGCTCAAGACGAGGACGCAGGAGCTTGAGATGAAAGCGTCGCGCCGGCGCCGATGAAGCGGACCCCGATCATGGTGATGTCGTCGCTCTGTGGAGCCTCACCGACGAATGCATCGATGTCGGCGATGACCCGTGACAGCAGATCCGCGGGCTTGAGCCCCGCCCCGGCGGTGATCGAGCCGATCAAGCGGTTCTCGAGGAAACATTCGTTCGCGGCGTTGGTCGCTTCGGTCACGCCGTCGGTGAACATGACGAGCGTATCGTCCGGTCCCATGTCGATGCTGGCTTCGGTATATGGAATGTCTTCCGCGATGCCCAGCGGCACACCCTCGGATTGGTTCAGCGTTTCGATGGTGCCGCCGGTGCGGCGAATATAGGGCGGGTTGTGCCCGGCGCTCGCATAACGGATGCGGCCGGTCGGCAGATGCAGGATCCCCGCAAAGGCGGTCGCGAACATCATGGACTGGTTTTCGACCGCCAGCGTGTTGTTGGCCATGGTCAGGCACTCGGCAGGAGATCCGCCGCGGGTTGCAGTGGATCGAATCAGGCTCCGCCCCATCGCGATGAACATCGCAGCCGCGACGCCTTTGCCGGACGCATCGCCGATAAAAAGTCCGAGGTGGTCGTCGTCGATGAGCGCGAAGTCGTAGAAGTCGCCGCCGACTTCGGTGGCCGGCCGCATGGTCGCGTGCAGGTCGAAGTCCTGACGATGTGGGAAAGCGGGAAAGGTCGCCGGCAGGCTGGACAACTGGAGGTTGTGGGCGAGTTCCATTTCTTCGCGCAGGCGGTTGAGTTGCGAGCGCTCAGTGAGCGCCTGGCGCACGATGCCGAGGTCTCGGGTACGCTCTTCCAACAGGCTGGAGAGCTTGCCATGCTGATCCACCACCCGTTCCGCCATCAGCCTGAAAGCGATCGACAGGACCGAGGCGGTTTCCGCAGGCTTCATTTCCGTGCCATGGGCTGCGCGCTCGATCCGCTCGAGATCGGCGACCATCTCCTGCCGGGCGGCCGGCTCGAGGGTGTTCGCCAGCCGCTTCATCTCCTGCCGGATCAGGCTTTCTTCCTGCGCGCGTTGCACGCGGTCCCGGAACGTCAGGCGTTCGAGCTCGAGCGCATTGCGGCGGAACACCTCGACGGCTTCCGCTATCCGCCCGATTTCGTCGGCCCTCTCGGGGACATCTGCCAGCACCGACGTGTCGCCGCGGGCGAGCGCGCGCACCGTTTCGGTTACGCCCGTCAGCGGGTTGAACGAGCTTTGCAGGTAGCTGTAAAACCACGTCAGGATCGCCGCCAGGGCCAGCAGGGTAACGGCGCCGGTGATCCACAGAACCAAGGCCCGGCGCTCGACCTCGAATGTCACGTCGCTGACGACATAGACCGTACCGATCGAGTTGCCGGTTGCGTTGCGGATCGCGGTCGGCACCATTTTGAAATGGCGGTGGTCTGCGGCGTAATCATGGATCGAATCGAGCCCGCCTGCCATCGCGCCGATCTTTTCCCACAACGCGGGTTTCGTGCTCGCCAGGAGTTTGGACTTGATGTCGGTGACGAAGATGTCCGCCGCGAGCACATCGGCGAACCGGCTGACGGCATCGGTTATCGGGCCGGCCACCGCGACCAGGCCGCCCTCGGGAAGCGGTATGCTTGCAACCGCGACCAGCGCGCCGCTCGGATGCTGGGCGATCCCGGTCACGGCGGCGGAGGAACGTTCCGTCATTTCACTGAAAACGGCGGCCGCGTCGATCAGCGGCGTTTCGGCCCGCAGACCGTCGCTGGATGCGACCAGTTGCGCGTCTTTGCCGACCAGATCGATGCGCGTCAAAGCCGTCACCTTCCCGGCATCCTTCATCATCTCGACGAGCCGGGCCGAGGCGGACGCCGCGTCTGACTTGCTGCGGGCACTACCCACGCCGGGATCGTTGACCACGAGACGGGCCTGGCGCACCAGCGGAATGGACGCGACCTCGATGCTGCGCACCCATGCCGTGTCATGTTTTTCCCGAATCACCGCGCGATACTGCTGATCGATCAGCGAGACGATCAGCGCCGCGGGCATGCCAATGATCGCCATGAGGAGCAGCGCGGCGGCGGCGAAAACCAGGACGATGCGGGCCCGCAACGACATTGCGCTACACCGTCTCCGCGTAACTGAGCATGCTGAGGGGGGGATAGAACCGCAGCGCATTCGCCGTACGCATGTTGATGATGAACGAAAAGCGGTTCAGCGTCTGGACCGGGATCGCCTCCGGCTTCATGCCGCGCAATATCTGCTCGGCCTTGAAGCCGGTAAACTGGCCGATGCTGTAGTAGCGGCATACGAGCCCTGCAAGCCCGTTCGCAAAGCTGATGAAGCGTTCGGTGGCAGCGAAGGTCGGAAGCCGGACTTCGAGCGCCGCATTGGTCAGCGCGATCCGGTTCACCTGCAGGGTGGTGCCCGTCGGAATATAGAGCCAGTCGGTCTGCTGCCGCTTGAGAGCCTGTGCGAGTTCCGGCAGGCTTTCCGGGATCAACGCTTTCGCTGCGTTGAGGGGGGCTGGCATGGCGAGCAGCTCGAAGCCGAAGGTACCGGACGCCTCGCGCAGCGCTTTCACGGTCAGCACCGAACTCGACTCGGCAGGGCTGTAAATCACGCCGATGCGCTTGAACGCGCGATAGGCGGTCATCGTGTTGAGCTGGGTCTTGATCGGGGCAACGTAGACCGTGCCCGTTGCGTTGCGGCCGGGCCGTTCAAGAGACTGCACGATGTGATTCTCAACCGGCTCCCCGACGATGTTGAAGACGACGGGCAGGTCCGTGATGTGTAATTTGGGATCGGGCGCATTCCACGGTCCGAGCGCGGCAACCGCGTTCTGCGTTCCCCAGATATAGACGAGATCCGGCCGCAGCTCCTTCGCTTCGCGCACCATGTCCGGGATTGCTGAGCGCTGCTGCTTGGCATCGCGGATGATGAGTTCCACCGGAATTTCCCGCGCCGCGAAATAATCGCGGAAACCGTCGCAGGCTTCCTCCCATCCGCGGAACAGCATCATGTAGATGCGAAAAGGCTTGTCCGCGGCGAACGCTTTGCCGCCCAGGCCCAACAGCGCGCCGGCTGCGGCGGAAGATTTCTGCATGAAGGCGCGGCGGTCCATCATGGGATTTGCCTGTTTCCGAAGTTGGCAGTGGGACTCTTCAGCAGGCCCTCGATCAGGAGGAAGACTACAGCGGTCGCAACTGACAGGCCCCCCAGCGCGATGATGGCGTGGGCGTAGCCGAATGCGCTCACCAGAATCGCGGCGATCACCGGCCCCAGCGCGGCTCCGACGAACTCAGCCTGGGCGATTACCCCGGACAGTGTCGCCGGAGCTTTTTCAGCGGTGTCGCGCTCGAACAAGGGGGCGGCGAGAGAACGCAGGGGTGCCGAGGCGATTCCCTGGCACAGCCCCATGATTACGAGCGCCACGATCAGCGCGGCAACCGGTTGCATGACGCCAAGGGCGACAGTCCCAAGGCCAGTGAGGATGCCGGCCCACGTGATCTGGCTGGCGGCAGTTCCAAACCGGTCTGACAAACGTGCGCCGAAGTGAACGGCCAGGAGCACTGCCAGGCCGTAGATCATCATGATCCTGCCGATCACGGGCTGGCCGGCACCGAGTTCCGACAGAAACACGGGAACGATGTATAACAGCACGCCCGTCAGGACGATTTTCGCGGGCATGGCGCCGAAAATCACGATTGCCGCAACGCGGGGATGGCGCAGGACACTCAGCGTTGAGCGCAGCGCACTGCTGCGGCCGGCCGCGGCAATTTTGGGTTCCATATAACGCCAGACCAGAAACGCTGCGGCCACCACGAGCCCCGCGGAAACCAGATAGGTGGCGCGATAGCCGATGCGATCCGCAAGGATCGCGCCGATGGCGGTTCCGCACACGGCCCCAGCCATGGCCGCCGGGATAAAGACCGATATTTCACCCGTGCGCCGGTCAGGATTGGGAAGAGATGCGAGATAGCCCCAGCACGCGATGGTGATAAGGGCATATCCGATTGCGGTCACGCAACGCCACAGCAGAAAGTCGGGAATTGTTGTCGTCTGGGCCGCCATCACGTAACCGATAATGGCCGGAACGCTCCCGAGCATGATGATCCAGCGTGTACCGAGGCGATTGACCAGGATCCCGCCGAGCGGAGCGCTGGCGGCAACGACCGCGAAAAAGACGGAAATCGGCAACCCGATCAGCACACCTATGGATAGGCCCCAGTCAGGCGCTTGCAGCGTCTTCGCAAACAGCGGAATGAACGAGGCCGAGAGCTGCTCGGCAAAGGCGTAGACGAAAAGCGGTGCGCGGGCGATCGCCGGAATCGGTCCCGGGCGCTCGAGTTGCGCGGTCTCGGGGGCGAACTTGAGGTCGCGGCCCACGGCGTCGACCACTCGCCGGGCGCGCGCAGCCAGCGCCGGATTGACCCGCGCAAGCTCGTCTGCCTTCCAGCGCAGGCGCCGCCATTGGCCGTTGACCTGGTCGATGATAGCGTTCAGGGCGATGAGGTGATGTCCGGCCTCGTCGCGCATCGCGATCGCTGCACGACGCGACCAGTCGCCTTGGGCCAGTTTCTCCGACATGACGCGGATTAGTCTGACCGGCGTCATGATCGAGCGGCCGGTCAGGAAGGCGAGTATTTCAACCGCCGTCAGCAGCGACACCAGGAGAATGATGAGGATGTCCCAGCGGGTCTCGACCGCCAGATCCGCGATTCCCGAGCGGTCGACTCCGACGTTAAGCCAGCCTTGGACTTCCCCCTGAACGACGATCGGCACTGCCGTGTTCATGACGCGCCCGAGGTCGAAGACCCGCACGCGCGGTGTTTCGCGTTTTTCGCCCAGCGCAAGCGCCGCCGGGCCGGCAAGCGAAATGGTCCCCTGGTTCACGGCTTCGGTGTACAACACGGTGTTGCGGCCTTTGCCGAACAGAACCTTGCCGGTGGCGTCGGCAAATAGCAGATAGTCGAACCTTTTTTGCGCTTCCAGCGTGGGCGCGAGAAATTCCTCGACCCCCACCAGGTCTTCCGGGCGGATGCCGAGCTCGATGGCGCGGGCGAACTGCGCGGCAACCGTGCGGCCGACTACCGCGGCTTCGCGGTTGAACTCGGGTGTGATTTCGCGCTCGTACAGATTGTGCGCAAGACGGGAAGTGACAACCGCGTTCGCGATCAGGACGATCAGCGCGAGCGTCAACAGAGAAAAAGTAAATGTTTCTTCGATACGCAGCTTGCCGCGCTGGTTTCTGGTTGTCATTGGCGCCGCAGACCGGTTCTTTCTAACAGACGCTCGCCGCGGCTCAACCGGGCGAACACGCGCTGCGCGACCGGCGCGAGTTCATCCGTGCGTTCGGCCGGTGCGGCGCGCTCGTCCGCGGCGTTCGCATCCCTGGACCCTGGAGCGGCCGCATCGGCAATCGCGCGCACGCTGTCGGCGAGCGCGCGGCGGGTGCGCCTCACCAGCAGCCACACGCCGAGGATGGCCAGCAAAGAGCCGATTCCGTTGACGAGCACGGCTTCGGTGTACAACACGGTGTTGCGGCCTTTGCCGAACAGAACCTTGCCGGTGGCGTCGGCAAATAGCAGATAGTCGAACCTTTTTTGCGCTAC
>JACPTJ010000068.1 GCA_016192835.1 Betaproteobacteria bacterium | reverse complement strand
CAGGTCCGCGTTTTCGACGATCCTGTCGGCCGGCATGTTGAGCTGCACGTGCCACCCGAAGGCGGCGATGCGCTGCGCCAGCGGTTCGATCATGTCGATCGACACGACGGCGGTCTGCGGATTCGCCACCGTAAAGCGTATGCCGCGGATGCCGCCGTCATTGAGGCTCTTCAATTCCGCATCCGTCACCGTCGGGCGGATTACGGCCACGCCTCGCGCGTTTGCGATGCCCAGTTGCTTGATCGCGTCGACCGTGACGGTGTTGTCCGTCCCGTAATTTCGCGGCGTCACGATGACAACTCGGGTTACGCCGATGCGTTTCTGCAGCAGCCGGTAATCCGCCACCGTGGCATTTGGCAACGCGGGTGAGGACGACTGAAAGCGGGGATCGTAGATATGGATATGACAGTCCGCCGCATTCGCAGGCGCCTTGAGTCGCGGCGGTGCGGTGCGGGAGGAATTGAGCACTGCCGGTTGGGCGCTGCTGTTTTGCATACGAATCACTCCCCTTTGTAGCTAACGCTGTCATGCCGGCGGCCCGGTGTCAAGTAGAACGCTGACCATGCACAGCTTTTTTTAGGTACCACGAGTGGCTTGTCGCGACGCTGCCGGGCAGGCGCGGGAAATAACTTGCCTCACCGTGGACGAAGGAATAGATTGCCCGGTAAATTGCGGTCCCCACCTTGTCAGGACAAATTTCATGAAAATTAAAGCGGCGAATGGCGTTGCGCGGATACTCAAGGCCGAAGGCATTCCCTGGGTGAGCTGCTATCCCACCAACCACGTGAACAACGCGCTCGGCGAGGAAGGCGTGCGCATCCTCATGATGGGTGAGGAGCGCTTCGCGGTGGCCGTTGCCGACGGATTTTCGCGAGTGACCTGCGGCAGGCAGATCGGCGTGTGCACGGTCAT
This sequence comes from Betaproteobacteria bacterium, assembly GCA_016192835.1. Classification (GTDB taxonomy): domain Bacteria; phylum Pseudomonadota; class Gammaproteobacteria; order Burkholderiales; family SG8-41; genus PALSA-1004. Next base: position 3,239 of record JACPTJ010000068.1, on the reverse strand, counting down.
GTCGAACCTGAACGCCGCCGGCATCCAGATGGCTTTTGGCGCGATCGCGCAGGCGTGGGAGGACTCGTCGCCGGTGCTGGTCATCACGGAAGGCGTGGGCCAGGGCGCGAGCCAGCACACGCACTTCGACATCGCCCAGGCGTTCAGGCCGGTCACCAAGTGGGTCGGTAAAATCGATCGCGCCGAGCTGGTACCGGACACCATGCGCCGCGCATTCACGCACCTTCGCTCGGGCCGGCCAGGCCCCGTGCTGCTGATCGTCCCGCGAGATCTCGGCGAATACGACGAGAGCGCGCACCCCTATGCTGCGGTGAAGCGTTGGCGGTCCGGTCCCGATCCGGACGACGTCACGGCGGCGATCAAAGCGCTGCGTGCCGCGAAGGCCCCGCTGCTGTATGTCGGTGAAGGCGCTTACTATGCCCATGCCACTGCCGAATTGCTGCAGTTCGCCGAGGCCGCCCAGGTGCCGGTGCTGACCACGCTCAAGGCCAAAGGCGCTTTTCCCGAGAATCATCCGCTCGCCGTGGGCGTGCGCGGCTCTCTGGCCGAGCATTACCTGCGCAAGTGCGATCTGCTTTTCGCCATCGGCTCGAGCCTTTTCCCGAATCGCTTCAGCCACGCGGTACCGGACGCGGCGAAGAAGACCATCGTCCAGTGCACGGTCGACCTGCTTGACATTAACCGCAGCTACGAGACAACCCACGCGGTGATCGGCGACGCCAAGCTCACGCTGCAGGCCCTCAGAGATGAGCTCTCGAAGCAGTCCGGCGGCGGCATCCGGAAGAATTCAGAACTCGTCGACGAGATTCGCGCGGGCAAACAGGTATTCTTGGCGAAGTTCCGTCCCATGATGGAGTCGAATGAAACGCCGATCAACCCTTACCGGGTGATCGGGGACCTCATGAAGGTGCTCGACCCCAAGGCCTCGTTCGTCACCGCCGACTCCGGAAACACCCGCGATCAGACCAGCACCGTCTACGAAGCACACATCCCGCGCGGCCATCTCGGCTGGGGCAACGTGTCGACGCTGGGCTTCAGCCTCGCGGGCGCGATCGCGGCCAAGCTCGCGTATCCGGACCGGCAGTGCGTGAACATCACCGGGGACGCGGGCGTGTGCTACATGATGGGCAACTTCGAGGCGGTGGCGCGCTACGGCATCGGGATCACGACGCTCCACATCAACAACGGCGGCTACTCCGGGTACGGGCCGGGCGCTTGGGGCCCGGGGCATGATCCGTATACGTGGAAGGTTTCCGATCACTCCGCGGCTTGCATGTCGGCGATGGCGCGGGCCGTCGGCTGGCACGGCGAGGATGTGAGCGAGCCGTCGCAAGTGATTTCCGCATTGAAGCGCGCATTCGACGCAAACGCGCAAGGCCGGCCGGCCTTCGTCGAGTTCATCTGCTCGCACAATCCGGTCCACGGCGGCTGGGTGGGCCGCTGACCTCGTTCTGCGATCCTGTAGCGCAGGCGCCTCGCCTGCAATCGTTCATCTGGAATCAGCCATTGGATGGCAGGCGAGGCGCCTGCGCTACAAATTGCGCCGCGTTGCGAACTTTTTGGGGAAGGAACCGGCTTTTCTTACGCAGTAAGTTTAAGCGTCAACTGAATGAGCGCGTCGGCCCGGTCGTGTCGCTCCAAGTCGCGGCAGGTCGCGATGTGCGGCGGGCTTCTTCGTTGAAGTCCCAGATGAACTCGCGTCCGGTGGACTGTTTGGTGTAGCTCCTGCCGTCTTTCGTGAATATCGTGATGCGCGGACCGAAGAGCGTCATCTGGTGCGAGGGGATGATCGTCACCCGCTGCATCAGTTTCAGCACCTCGGGCGGAACGTCGGCGCCGGCCGGGTCGGCCCCCAGGCCCCGCAGCACGGGGAACCCGCGTTTGACGACACCGTACGCGGTGTAGTACGCCGTGCCGCCGGGCCGCGCCGGCCCGTCTTCCCTGCGGCTCGGAAACGCCGGGCTCGGGTATTGAGTCTCGAGCCAGTTCACCACGGCCTCGACGCGATCGACGTCCTCGTATCTGATGTTGTTCTCGGCGCAAAGCTGCGCCGTCACATCGATGTGAGCGAGGTTGTAGCCTGCGCATGAATAAATGCGGTAAAGCGTTTCGAGGAACATCCAATCCTTGCCAAGATCGGCGGTGATCTTGTCCAGGCTGGTCCTGGTGGCGCCGACAAAACTGTAAGTGAGCTGGCCCCTGTTGTTGCCCGTATAGGCGTGATAGAAACCGGCGTCGCCTTCGAGCACGGTTTCGCCGCCCACGTGCCCCTCGCGTGCGAGCGCGACCGCGAGCATTGCATTGCGCACCGCGGCGCCTTCGCGCAGCGCGCGGCCGCCGCTGCGGATCCCTTCGATGTTGCTGCCCGCGAGGCTCGCGCACAGCGCGATCGTGCTGTTCACCTGGTCTTCGGTGAGGCGCAGGATTTTCGCGGCGGCGACGGCGGCGCCAAAGATGCTGAACACCGGACCGGGATGGAAGCCGCGCGACATCACCGTCGGAATGAAGTCGGCCGCCATCCGTTCCATGACCTCGTAGCCTGCCGCGAGACCCGTGACGAAGTCTTTGCCGGAAGCGCCGGTGGTTTCCGCCGCAACGAGCGCGCCCGGGATGATGGCCGTATTGGGATGGGTCAGCATGCGGAAGGTGTCATACTTGCCACCTGCCAACGCCATTTCGGAGTTGGCGAAGGCGGCCCCGCCCCTCGTTACTTTGTCGCCGTTCACCATGAGGGTGGCGCCGTTGCGCGCACTGGCTTCCTCTTCGGTGACGAACTTTACGGCCTGCCGGCCGTCCCGCGTTTGCGAGCCGATGAGCACGGATGCGAGAGTGTGGAGCGTGACGCCCTTGGCGCGGTCGACCACCGCGGGCGGGAGATCTTCATAGCGCAGGCCAACGACCCACTGCGCGAATTGCCGGCTTAGCGATGCCATACTTTCCTCCCCCTTCGTTCATGAGCGATGGACATTCCGGCAGATCATGCGGTCACCGGGTGCACCGGGTCAAGTGTGTTCGCGCCGCCCGCGCCCGAAGCCGGGCGGCGCCACCCGGAATGCGGCGAGCGTCCACGCGCGGTACCGTCTTGCGCCGAGTGCGTTGTTCCGTTACAGTTTCTGGAAATCAACCGGAAAGGAACGAAACATGCCCGCTGTGAATGAGTTGCCTGATATTCTGGAAACCACCGAAGCGCAGCGCCCCGCAACCGGCTTCGTGTTTACCGAAGGCCCGCTATGGCATCC
>JACPTJ010000067.1 GCA_016192835.1 Betaproteobacteria bacterium | reverse complement strand
GCTTGCACTGGGTGCAGCCTTCGAGCCGCACGATCGGAAACGACAGGTCGCCGGAGCGCGGATGCGCGGCGCGGCCGAGTTCGGCATTTTCCACCGCCTGGATCGCTTTCAGTGTCGCGCCGGTGGCGTCTTCCTCCGCCTGGGCAATGTCCATCGGGCGGCGCACCGGGCCGGCCGCATAGATGCCGGTGCGGCGGGTTTCGTACGGAAAGCAGATGAAATGGGAATCAGCGAAGCCGTGCTTCAACTGCGGCACGTCCGGCCCCTGGCGGTAGGTGAGGTTGAGGATCGAAATCGGCTTGACCGCGCCTGCGGCCTGGGATTTGTTGTAGGCTTCCAGCGGCGCATTGTCGCCGGCCGCTGCGGCGATTTCCGCGTTCAGCTTGGCGTCAATGTCAATTCCCGAGTTCGGCACCTGGCCGGTCGCGAGTACCACGATATCGACATCAGTCATCGCGGTGTCATCGTCAAGAATCAGGTCGTGGAACTTGACCGTGCTGGTATTGCCCGTCGGCTCGACGCTCGCCACCTTGCCCTTGGTGAAGGTCACGCCTTTCGTCTGCGCGCTGCGGTAGAAATCCTCACCGTTGCCGGGCGTGCGCAAGTCCGTGTAGATCACAACCGTGTTGATATCGGGATTGGCGTCCTTGAAATACATCGCCTGCTTGATGCTCGCGTTGCAGCAGAAGCCCGAGCAATAGGCGAGATGCTTGCCTGTCGTGTCGCGCTGGCCGGCGCATTGCACGAACGCAACCGATTTCACTTCGCCGCCATCGGACGGGCGCCGGATCGGCTGCCGCGCGGCCGCGGCTTGCTGCGCGAGCTTTTCCAAACACGCCTGGTCGACGATGTTGGGGCTCTTGCCGTAGGAAAATTCAGTGAGCTTGTTCGCGTCGTAGAGCGAGAAGCCCGATGCCTGCACGATGGCGCCGACTTCCTCGGTCGCGATGCTGCCTGACTCCGTTGCAATTTGGATGCTGAAGTTCCCGGGCGAGCCGCTGGTCGCGGTGACGGTCGAACTGAGATAAACCTTGATGCATGGCTCGACGTTGACCGCCGCAATCATCTGGCTGATGCCGGTATCGGCCGGGTCCCGGTACGGCTCGCGGTACGCGACGCGCTTGTGGAGCTTTGCTGTCCAGCCGCCGAGATGATTTTCCTTTTCCACCAGTACCACGTCGTAGCCCGCCTTGGCCGCTTCGAGCGCGGCGGTCATGCCGGAGATGCCGCCGCCGACGATCAGTATGCGTTTGTTGTGGCCGACGCCGGGATTGCCTGCGGGCAATTGCATCTTCTTGACTTCGGCACAGCCCATGCGCACGTAGTCATCCGCCATCTCCTGCGTCGTTTCCTTCGCTTCGGGCGCATCGGGTTGACTCCAGATTACGCCTTCGCGGATGTTGGCGCGCGCCACCGCGGCATCACATGCGTGACGGCTTCCTTCGCGATGTCGTCGCGAATCATCTGCACGCCTGCCGCATTGCACAGGAAATCGTGCTCGCGCACCAGGTTCATCTTGCCTTCCTTGGTCGCGATGTTGGCCATTTGCGTGGCGTTCACACGTTCGCCGATGCCGCAGCCCTTGCAAATATAGGCCGCCGTTTTTATGTCAGCCATAAGTTCCTAAACTCCGATGTTTCCTTCCGCATTCCGCATTGCTGTTCATGCTTCCGCCCTCGCAACTTTGTTCACGACCTGGATCGCGCGCAGCGCTGCTGCGGTCGCGCTTTGCACCGCACGGTTGACGTCAAGCGCATTGGTCGCGCAACCTGCGCCGAACAAGCCGCTGTTCACGGCAGAGGATTCGATGAAGCCGCTCGAGTCGGCGATGATCTCCCCCGGAATCTCAGCGGCATTGACCGAGGGCTCCATGCCGATCGCGAGCACCGCGAGATCGTGCCGGTTCTCGTAGCGGTGATATCCCTCGGTGTCGACGCCGTGCAGCATGACATCGCCGGTTTTCTGGTCTTCCTCGATTTTCGCGACTTTGGACTTGACGAATTTGACCCCGGGATCGGCGAGCACCTTGGCGTAGAAGTCCTCGAAACGGTCGATGGCGCGAATGTCGATGTAGTAGATCGTCGACTTGCCGCCGGCGCCGAAGCTTTCGCGCACGTAGCTGGTCTGCTTGAGCGAGGCCATGCAGCAGATTCGCGAGCAGTGCCGCAGATGATTTTCGTCGCGCGATCCGGCGCACTGGATGAATGCAACGTTCCTGGCTTCCTTGCCGTCGGAAGGGCGCAGTATCTTGCCGGCGGTAGGCCCATGCGGGTCAGACAGGCGCTCGAATTCGACGCTGGTGACGACGTTGGCAAAGCGGTCGTAGCCGTAAGGCTGGATCTTGGCCGCATCATAGGGCTTCCAGCCGGTCGCCCAGATCACCGCGCCGGCCTTGAGTTGTATCGTCTCCTCTTGCATGTCGAGTTCGATCGCGTTGTACTTGCACGCGGCTTTGGCCAGATCGGCCTCGGGGGTGCCGATAATGGACGGATCGAGCACGTAGCGCTGGGGATACGCCATCGCGTGCGGCAGATACGCCGCTTTCATCTGGTTCAGGTTGTAGTTGCCCGGGTTGTCAACCAGCGTGGTGACCGCGTCTGCGCACGCGCCGCACGCGGTGCAGTTCTCGTTGACGTAGCGCGGCGTGAGCTTGACGGTCGCGGTGTAATCACCGCGGCTGCCGGCAATTGCGGTGACTTCGGCGAGCGTCAGCACGCGCAGCCGCGAATTGGATTTGATGCGGCGCAGGTTGATTTCCAGGCCGCAGGTAGGATGACACAACTTGGGGAAGTAGCGGTAGAGGAGCGCGGTGCGGCCGCCAAGCGTCGGATTTTTTTCGATCAGCACGACGTTTTTGCCGCATTCCGCCGCTTCCAGCGCGGCGGTCATGCCGCTGATGCCACCGCCAACCACGAGGATCGTCTGGTTGGTTGCGATTACATCGGTCATCCGGAATGTCCTCGGGAAGAGAATCCTGAAAGTCTAATGATACCGTAGTGCGCGTTATCTGAGCCAGATCAATGACCCTGCTCGCGGAAGGCATTTAATTATTTTATCCGCCGATTAAAGAGCAGCGGTCAGCATTCAGCAGCCCGCCTTCAATTTTCATCCGATTACCGCGTTGAAAACAAACTGGCGCAGTTGCGGCCGCAGCGGCGATAATATGCCGCATGAGCTCAAGTTTTCGGTTTGGCCACGCCGCCGGCAAGGACTGGCAGGAAGCGGCGCGGCTTTGTCTCGCGCAGCTCGGCGGGCCGCCGGCGGGCCTCGGCTTTCTGTATGTCACCGATCTGCTTGCCGACCACCTCGGAGATATCGTTGAATTTTTCCGGCAGCGCACCGGCGTGCCGCATTGGGTCGGCACGGTCGGCATCGGCATTTGCGCCACGGGCCGCGAGTATGTTGACGAGCCGGCGCTGGCGGTGATGCTCGGTGAATTCGCGCCCGACTCGTTCCAGGTATTTTCCGGTATCAAATCGAACAACGATCTTGGCCTGATACGCCTCAAATGCGGCGAGCGCAAGGCGAATTTTGCGATCGTGCACGCCGATCCGCAGAACAGCGAGGTTCCCGAGCTGATTACCGGTCTTGCCGGCAAGGTGGAAAGCGGCTTTCTGGTCGGCGGTCTCACCAGCTCGCGCCGCCGGAACCTGCAGTTCGCCGACAAGGTCACCGAGGGCGGGATTTCCGGCGTCTTGTTTGCGGATGAAGTGACGATTGCCACGCGCCTCACGCAGGGTTGCTCGCCGATCGGACCCAAGCACGTGATCACGCAGTCGCAACGCAACATCATCGTTACGCTCGACGAGCGGCCAGCGCTCGAGGTGATGAAGGAAGACATCGGGGACGCGCTCGCGCGCGACCTGAATCGCCTCGGCGGCCTGATTTTCGCGGGGCTGCCGATCGCGGGCACCGATACCGGGGACTACCTCGTGCGCAACCTCGTCGGCATCGACCCGGCGCGCGGGCTGGTGGCAATCGGCGAGATAGTCGAGCAGGGCACGCGGCTCATGTTCTGCCGCCGCGATACCGCGAGCGCAACCGAGGACATGAACCGCATGCTGGCGAGCATGAAAAAAGGGCTTTACACGCAGCCGCGCGGCGGCGTGTACTACTCCTGCCTCGGGCGCGGCGCCAATCTGTTCGGTCCGGATTCGGAGGAGCTCAAGATGATAGCGTCCGCTTTCGGCGAGATTCCGCTGGTGGGATTTTTCTGCAACGGCGAGATTTCGCATAATCGTTTGTACGGCTACACGGGTGTGCTGACGCTGTTCGCATGAACACGATCAATTTCATCATCAACACGCTGCCGCTGCCGTGGCTCGACATGCTGGCGCTGACGTGGTTCGCGCTGTGGTGGCTCGGCTATGTGTGGTACACCGATTATCATCGCGTGGAACAGCCGTCATTGCGGCGCGAGACCGACCGCTTCGTGCGCGAGTGGATGGCGCGCATGGTCGAGCGCGACAACCGCATGGTCGATGTCAACGTGATGCGCACCCTGACGCGCAGCTCGCAGTTTTTCGCTTCGACGACGATGCTGATCCTGGGCGCGCTGGTGGCGCTGATGGGCTATGCGGAGAAGGCGGCGGGCGTGCTTGCCGAGTTGCCGTTCGCCCAGCAGGTATCCGAGCGCGTGTGGGAACTCAAGATCCTGCTGCTGGTGCTGATTTTCGTCTATGCGTTTTTCAAATTTTCGTGGTCGATCCGCCAGTTCGGCCTGTGCTCGATCCTGGCCGGCGCGACGAAGAAGCCGCCGCCGGATGCCGAACAGTATGCGGCGCACATTGACCGCCTTGCCCTGATCCTTGCATTCGCCAACGGCAATTTCAACAACGGGCTGCGCGCCTATTATTTCGGCGTCGCCGCGCTGTCGTGGTTCCTGCACCCGGTGCTGATGATCGTGATCACGATCAGCGTCGTCTACGTATTGCACCAGCGCGAATTCCGCTCCAGGACGCTGGAGGCGTTGGTCGGGGAGTGACAACGCGGTAGAGGGAGTGTTCCCTCGCCCCGCCTGCGGGATGCAACAATTGGCCCGCCCTCAATCACTTACGCTCGCCAACGACCGTAGCGAATCGCCGAAAAAGTTACGTTTTCGCTACGTTCGTTCTTTGGCGGTTCAAACGGCCATTGCTTCTTTCGAGCGCGACCGCTTGAGCGCGAGCAATTTCCTTGATGGCTTGATATTCACGCTCGGAGATGTTGTCGAGAGATGTGCGGTGGTTTTGCAGCCTTGGTTTTTCCATTTCCCTGAGAGTTTTGCCTGAAGACGTTTTTATTTTTATGGATTTTT
>JACPTJ010000066.1 GCA_016192835.1 Betaproteobacteria bacterium | reverse complement strand
GAGGGAAGGGGTTCGTCTATTCCGTTGCGGAGATCTTGCTGTCACGCACGGCCTTGCCCCACAGTTCTGTTTCGCTCACGATGTGCCGGGCAAACTCCTCGGGCGTGGACGCCCGGATTGCCATGCCTAACTGCTCCAGGCGTTCGCGAGTTTCCGGCGCGCCGAGCGTTTTTTTCAGTTCGGCATGCATGCGTTGGAGAATCGGCTTGGGTGCGCCGGCTGGTGCGAGGATACCCCACCAGGTCTGAACCTCGTATCCCGGAACTCCCTGCTCGGCTACTGTCGGGACATCCGGCATCTGCGTTACGCGCCCCGTAGCCGTTACCGCCAGGGCCCGCAGCCGCTGGTCCTTTACGTAAGGCGAGACGAGGAAGACGCTTCCGACCTGCATGGTAATGCGCCCCGCGAACAAATCGATCATTAATTGGGCGCTTCCCTTATAGGGTACTTGCGTGTACTTGAAATCGGCTTTGCCTGCAAGCAACGCCATCGCCAGATGCCCCCGGCTGCCGACCCCGCCCGATCCCAGAGTCAATTCACCGGGCCTCGATCTTGCGGCGGCAATCAGATCGCCCAGCGTCCGGTAAGGTGACGCCGGGTTCACCACCACCACCATGGGCGATGACGCGATGAGCATGATCGGCGCGAAGTCTTTCACTGTGTCGAACGGAATATGTTTTTGCAGACTCGGATTGCTTGCATGGCTGTCGTATACCACCAGATAGGTGTAGCCATCGGGTGTAGACCTGGCGGCGATCGCTGTGCCCATCGCGCCATTGGCACCGGCCCGATTGTCGACGACGACTTGCTGGCCAAGCGAATATGAAAGCGGCTCGGCAAGGTATCGCGCGACCAGATCGGTCGATCCGCCCGGCGGAAACCCGACGATCAGACGGACCGGTTTGGCCGGCCAGTTTTGAGCTGCTGCCGGCGTCGATAAGAACAGTACGCAACAGGCGGCCGCGAACCATTTCTTGTTCCTCATTTCACGTGCCTCCTTCAGGAATAAGTACGAGTAACGGTTCAACGAGCGTGCAAGGGGGGTAAAATGGAGTATGGCATTCTCGAAAACCAAGCGCAACAGCAGCGACGAGGTACAACTATGAAGTCCGACGCATTCAGAGTTGCCATCGTCACCGGTGGCGGCAGGGGTTTGGGCCGGGCGATGGCGCTGGGTCTGCTTCAAAACAATTTCGCCGTTGCGGCTGTCGACCGGGACGCCGCGCCGCTCGAAGAAATTTCCGCCATTGCGCGCGAGCACGGTCACGCAGCGACGTTACTCACTATCACGGCGGATTTGACGCTGCGCGGTGCTGCCGAGCAAATCGGCACACAGGTCCTCGCGCGCTTCGGACGCATGGACATACTGGTGAACAACGCGGGTATGGGATTGTCGGTGTTGTGGCCGGACCGCTGGATGCGCCCGGTGCGGTTCTGGGAAGTCGAGCCTGATCAATGGCGCCTCTTTTTCAAGACCAACACGGACACCCAGTTTCTGATGTCGCGAATGGCCGTACCGCACATGATGCGTCAGGGCTGGGGCCGGATCGTCAACGTCACCACCAGTCTGAGCAGCATGTTGCGCAGCGGTCATGCGCCTTACGGTCCATCGAAGGCGGCGGCTGAAGCCATGACCTCGATCATGGCGGAAGAGCTCGCGAATACCGGCATTACGGTGAACGTGCTGACTCCTGGCGGGCTGACCAATACCAGTGCGAATCAGAAAGCGCCTTTTGATCGCGCCAAAATGTTGCAGCCCGCGATCATGGTCCCGCCGCTTCTGTGGTTGATCTCGGACGCCGCGTCCAACGTCACTGCGCGCCGGTTCCTTGCGGTGCGCTGGGATCCGTCGTTGCCGCCCGAGAAAGCGGCGGCTGTCGCCGGCGCGCCGGTTGCTTGGCCGACCACCGGCAGTGAGGCGATCCACCCGGAGGCTTCAGCGCCGACGCGCTGACGCGCGTTGCGGCAGTTCGCAACGCGCAATACCGCTATTCGGCTTTCGCGCCGATCAATTTGATCAATTCGGCATTCTTCGCAAGCTCGCGGCGAATAAACGCCGCAAATTCATCCGGCGTGTTGGTCTGCGGCTCGAGGCCCTGCTTGATCAGCGCCTGATTCATCTCGGGACTGTCGACGACCTTGCCAAACGCCGCGCCAAGCCGTGCAACGATGTCTTTCGGCGTGCCGGCCGGTGCAAGCACACCCTGCCAGGAAGAGCGATCGTAGCCGCGGAACCCCGATTCGTCGAGCGTGGGCAGCGCCGGCAACAATGATGCCCGCTTCGCGCTGGTAACCGCAAGCGGCCTGATCCTGCCGGCTTCGAGGAGAGGCAGCAGCGACGGAATGCTGGCAAAGCTCATGTCGACCTGCCCGGACGCAGCGGCAATGACATTGTCCGCCCCGCCCTTATACGGAACGTTCACGACGTCCACCTTGGCCATCACTTTCAGAAGCTCGCCTGCGAGATGCGGCGTGCTGCCGGCGCCGACCGACCCGTAACTGAGTTTGCCCGGCCGCGATCGCGCCAGCGCGATCAGTTCCTTGACGTTGCGCGCCGGCACCGACGGATGAACCAGCAGCACGAACGGCGCGATCACCACCAGCGTCACCGGCGCGAAATCGCGTTCCAGGTCATAGGGAAGCTTGGCACGCAGCGCTGGTGTAACCGTGTCGGCGGCCGTCATCAGCAGCAGGGTGTAGCCATCTGCCGGCGATGTGGCAACCCTCTGGGTCGCGATCGAACCGCTGGCACCGGGGCGGTTTTCGACGACCAGGGGCTGGCCCAGGTGCTCGGATAATTTCGGCGCCAGCAGGCGCGCCAGCACGTCGCTCAGTCCGCCCGCACTGAATCCCAGCACCATCCGGATCGGCTTGACGGGATAACCTTGCGCAAATGCGCTGGAAACTGGCAAGTTCGCGCACGCGGCGATACCCACGCACAATCGGAGTACGTTCCGTCCTGAAGCCCACATCACTTCACCTCCTCCGTTTCGAAACGCTCCCGGCCCCGCCGCATTCACCGATACTATTTGAGTCGCCGCGCGCGCTCAGCAGCGATAAGTCGTTCGGCTCGCTGCCTGATATAGAGTACCTTGGTTCGCTTCTCATCACCGTCACACTCGGCGTAGAGCCGGGTCCAGAGCCCCTTGTCTATGCCACCGGTTTCCAGCTCCCCGGCGATCTCGGCGTAGATACGTTCGTCGTCGATAATCGTTGGCAGCGGTATCTTGGCTTGGCTTTCCGGAGGAACGGCTTTCGGGGAAACACTTGGCTCCGCACGGACGTCGAGTAGATTTGCAACACGTCTTGGAACCGCAGGAGGCGCGGGCGCCGTATCAACGGTCTTGGTGGCAACCCGCGCTGCGTTTTGAGTAGCGTTTGTTGGCTGCGCCGCCACGTCTGGAAGTCTGCCTGTGTTCGCCCGCGCTGACGCCTCGTTTTCGAGCTGCACTGTCGCTGTCGGGGCAGCGTGGGTAACTCCACTGGTGTCGGGATCACCTGATACCGCAGCAGAATTGCCCGCGGACGCAGGCTTTGGAAGACGCCTGCGCCAGGACATTACCCGTTTTGCGCGGCCAAATACGCGGGTAAGAACTTTTTCCGCTGGCGGCCTCGGGGCAGCGGTTTCAACGGTTGCGATTTCCGCGCTCGCGGGAGCTTGGGCCGCAACAATGTTGGCAACAGGCGGTGGAGCAGGACTTTCAACGGTTGCGATGCCGGGGCCCACCGGCGCCTGCGCCATCACAGGATTAAAAATATCTGCCGCTGTAGCCGATTTTTCAAAGAAGGAGTGCATCCACCAGAGCACCCCCGCCGAAATCGCCAGAAGAAGCCCTTCCACTTCCACAAACTGCCTCAGGTTCGCATTGGGGGGGCCCAAGAGCAGCCAGGCCATACTGACGATGGCTCCAATAACGATGAACCAGAAAAGCAGCCTCAGGGTAACGGTAAGAGTCGCCTTGTCACGCTTGTAAATCTGCCATGCCGCCAATGCCCACAGCACTGAGCCCACTTTCGAATCGAAAAACAACGGCAGAACGACCATTACAACGGCGAAACTGAACACCGCAAGATAGCTTCCGTACATGTCTGCTTTGGCTTCGCCCATTGCGCGTTCTGTCCTGGTATTTACTCGCCGCGTGCGCCCGATTCCTTGATGATCCTGGCGAATTTCGCGATTTCGGATTGTATGAATCTGCCAAACTGCTCCGGTGAATCCGGCGCGGTCTCCGCACCTTCCCGCGCGAGCT
>JACPTJ010000065.1 GCA_016192835.1 Betaproteobacteria bacterium | reverse complement strand
GTCGATGCGTTCCTCGAGCACCACGGCATCCTGCGGGCTCGTGACATGGCCGAGCTGGTGGCGGGCGTGGAGCTTTACCTGAAGGGCTGGCAGCCAGCGGGGAAGCGGCTGGTCGCGGTAAGCAGTTCGGGCGCAACGTGCGTCATGGCTGCCGATGCCGCGTCGATGATCGGGATGCCGTTGGCAGAATTGCAGGCGAGCACGACGGCAGAACTCGCGCAGATCCTTCCAGGTTTCGCGACTACGACCAATCCCGTGGACCTGACCGGTGCGTTGCTCACGAACAGCCGGTTGTTCGGAGAATCGCTTCGGATCCTGTCGCGCGATCCGGCCGCGGATGCATTTCTGATCGGCTTTCCCGTGACAGGGACCGGTTACGACATCGATCTGTTTGCACGGGATGCGGCGGCCTGCGCTCGCGCGACCTGCAAGCCGGTCGTCGTCGCGGTGCCGCAGCCCGGTGTTTCCGCCCGCTTCCACGCGCAAGGTCTGCCGGTCTTTGCCATCGAGACGCAGGCTGTGGAGGCGCTTTACCGGTTCATGCGGCATCGGGATCTCATCGCCCGCGCCGGACGACGGAAGAACGTCGGCCCTGAGGCAAGCCTGCAGATGGCGCGGGTAAACACGGACAGTCCCGCGCGCATGCTCAACGAGGCAGCAAGCCTGGCCATCGTGGCGCGCGCAGGCTTGCGCGTGATTCCGCATCGATTGTGCCGCTCGGCGGATGAAGCGCTGGCCGCGTTGCAGGACCTCGGCGGCCCCGTGGCAGTCAAAGGGTGCTCGGCGGACGTCGCACATAAGTCGGAGCTCGGCATCGTGCGCCTGAATGTGGATGATCCCGAGGCTTTGCGCACCGCGTACGCGGAAATAACAGCCGGGCTCGAGGCTCACGGAGCGGCATTCGACGGAGTCATAGTCGCACGCATGGCGAATGGCGGACGCGAGATGATGATCGGCGCTCATCGCGATCCGGTATTCGGTCCCGTCATCGTCATCGGCGACGGCGGCAAGTATGTCGAGGCCATGCCGGACGTGCGGTTGCTTCTCCCGCCGGTTTCAGAAGAGGATGTGTTCCATGCATTGTCGAAATTGCGCATCGCGCCGCTATTGAAAGGCGTGCGCGGCGAGCCGCCGCTCGCCGTCGGCGCTTTCGCGGACGCAGTGCTCGGCATCTCGCGACTGATGATGGAGCCGCTGCGGGACATAGTCAGTATTGACATCAACCCGGTGATGCTCGATGCCCGCGGAGCCGTGGCCGTCGATGCGGTAGTGTTCCAGGCAGAACGAAAGTGAATCATGCAAAACAGGACTGGTGACGCGACCTCGCCTGTTGCGGTCGTTACCGGAGCGTCCCGCGGCATTGGCCGCAGAATTACCGCGACGCGGTGGAACGAAGCGGCAGTGGAAGCGGCAATGGAACCGATCGGATGGCCGCAGCTCGCGGCTGATTCAACGTGGCAGCCGCCGCAATGAGCAGGCAGCAACAATCTACCCGCAGTTCATCGAAGTGCAGTTTTAGTCAAGGAAACGGCCATGGAAAACACGGAAAAGCGCGCGGCAATCATCCGCAACATCGTCGAAGTGCCCTGGCAACAATTCCCCGGCCATTTTGGCGGAGCGCTTTCGAAGGCGCTGGTGTGCCCGGAAAACGCGCGCGCGCGCCTCATCGACTATCGCATCTCCTGCTACCAACCGATGGCGTACGTGGCGCCGCACACCCACACGGTCCAGGAGCAGGTCTACCACGTGCTGGAAGGGGAGGGACTGATGGAGATCGACGGCAAGCGCACGGTGGTCCGCAAGCACGATGTGATCTCTATTCCGGCGGGTGCCGAGCACGCGCTCTACAACACCGGTCTCACGGACTTTACGTTCATCGTTGCCACCACGCCGGCCAGCGACGAATAAAAAACGACCCGGGCGGTTTCGTGAAATGGGCCAGGGTTGTCACGAAAACAGCGCGAACGACAATCCGCCTGCGCCGAGAAATATCACGATATGCGCGACGGTCCAGAGCTGGTAGCGCCGGATCAGCTTTTCCGGCAGATGGTTCGTCAGCAGAAACAGGCGCCCGTCAGCGGGCCTGCGCATCACGTTGACGTCGCTGCCGGCGCGCATTTCCTGATGCTGGCGTTCGACTTCGCGCCGTGCCTGACGCCGTGCGAGCGCCCATTCCATGGCGTCGATCGAATTATCCCGATTGAGATCGAAGCGCTCGCGCAGTTGCGGCTGATTCTTTTTCCATTCAGCGAGCAGCGCGCCGACATCGCCGTCGAAATCGAGCGTCGCGCCGGCGCCGCCGATGGTCGAGAACTCGCCCAGGGCGGAAATCCTGTCCTGTGGCAGCAGCAGCCACTCGGTGTAACGGTAATCACCTTCCGTCCAGGTTTCGACGTGCGAGGTGATGATCTCGGCCTGCTCCGGGTCGATTACACACTGTCCGGTGGCGTCGATCAGCAGAAACGGGTCGCCGCTTTCGCCGGTATCGCTGGTCGACCATTTGCCGTCAGAACCTTTTTCCTCGACATGGTAGCGATACCACACGCAGGGCAATTGTCTGAACTTGGTGCGCAGGGCCGCGTCCGGCAGATGCGCCGCGCGCCCAAGCAACTCGACATAACCCTGCGCCGCGGACGCGATGCGCGAGGTCGGCGTATCGGCGATGTAGCGGTAGCGGCGGTAGTTGGCAATCCACGCCGCGAAGCTGACGAGGGACATCGAAGCGAGCGCATAGGGCCAGACCGCAGTCGATTCAGCCTGCGCGGCGACCGCCAGAATGATGAAATGAATGCCGCCCGTCAGCCAGTTGGCTGAGTGGATGCGAAACCAGCCTCGCATGCGGAAGGCATCCTGCCGGCGGGGTTACTTGAAAAGTTCCTTGACGTCGACGTCGGCTTTTTCCGCGCCGTCGAATTCGAGCAGTTGCGCAGGCTTGAAGTTGAACATGCCGGCGATGAGGGTGTCGGGGAACTGCTCGATGCGCACGTTGTTGATGTTGACGGATTCGTTATAGAACTCGCGGCGGTCGGCGATAGCGTTCTCGAGCCCGGAGATGCGGCTTTGGAGCTGCAGGAAAGTCTGATTGGTCTTGAGATCCGGGTAGGCCTCGGCGACCGCAAACAGGTTGCCGATGCTGGCGCGCAGTCCGGATTCGGCTGGTCCCAGCGCCCCGACGTTCTGCGTTTCACGCGCCGCGAACACCTGCGAGCGCGCCTCCATGACTTTCTGCAGCGTTTCCTGCTCGAACTTCATGTACTGCTTGCAGGTCTCGACGAGCTTCGGCAGTTCGTCGTGACGCTGCTTGAGCAGCACGTCGATGTTGGCCCACGCCTTCGAGATATTGTGCTTCACCTGGACCAGGCCGTTGTAGAGCATGACCAGGTAACCGCCAGCGACCACAATCAAAGCCAGCACTACGATCGAGACGATGTCCATGCCGATCCTCCCCGTGGATGCGGTTTCGAAGTATCGAGCTTCACATAATTACGTAACATCGCTCGATCCCTCACCCCCAACCCCTCTCCCGGAGGGCGAGGGGAGCGTCGAGCGAAACCGAACGGTCGTCCGGTATCGTAATTATCAAGGGCGCAGTATACCATCGGCATGAACCCGCAACGGCTGCGGCGGTCACCACGTGTATTGCACGCTGTAGCGCAGCGTGACTTCGCCGCCGGCGGCGACTTTCACCGGGAAGTGCACGGTGCGGGAATCCTGTTTATCGAAGTCGTGCGATTTCGACGTGATCTGCCAGTTGACCCAGCGATAGAGGTTTTCCTTGACGATCACGGTGACGGTCTCCTTTTTCTGGTTGCGCAGCTTGATCTCGATGTCTTCTCCCATCGTCTTGCGGGAGGTGTCGACGCGGAAATCGACCTGGCGGCGCTCGCCGACGACATCGAACGCCGAGCCCAGCTTGATCAGTACTTTCTCGTTTTTCGGCGTGTGATCCAGCGTGTCTTCGCCGATGAATTCGAGCGTCTTGTCGGCGGCATCGAGCTTGCTGACGCGGATGCGTCCGGCGGGCAGCGGCATACCCATGTTGTGGTCGGCTGCGTTTCTGAAGCCGAGATAGACATCGACTTTCCGGTTGCTTTGCACCCCGTAGTTGCGGTCGGTGAGCGGGCTCGCACTGTGGCCGTAGTAGCCGGGCGCCAAGCCGTAGTAGACCAGCGTTTTCTCGCACGGCACGCTGCGCGCGGTGGAAAACAGCTCGATCTGCTTGGTCGAGTTGTCGGGCAGCGTGGTCGGACGGCCGAGCGTGTAGAGGTGGTATTCGAAAAACGCCTTCTCGGCGAAGCCGTTGTCTTTTTCCTCGCGCGCCATCATCCTGGCGGCAGCGGGCATGGCATTCACGCGGCCCGCGGGCCGCGCGCGTTGCACGTCGCCTGCGATCAACTTGAGTTTCGCTTCCGGATAACTCGCGCCCGACTGGTTGATGATGCTGACCCACGCGCCGACGTCGACTTTGCAGTTATTGGCGTTGCTGCCTTCGGAATAGGTGAGGTTGTAATCCGTCCACCAGGTAATGCCGGTGGTCTGGTACGAGACGCGGGTATGGTGGCTGCCCGGCTGTTTTGCGCTCAAGTCCCATACCAGCGTTGGCCGCGTGATCAGGCCGCCGGGCAGGCTGGGCAGCGTCACGCCGGCGTTGTGCGGCAGCAGCTGCACGGTTCCGTCATCGCGTTTCAATATCATGCCGCCCGAAGTCGACAACAGCGTTCCGCTGAACGTCTCGACGCTCTGGCCGCGCACCTGGTCGACCTTGATTGTCTGGTCGATATATTTTTGCAGCAGCTTCGCTTGATTGACGAGGTCGAACTGGAAGTTCTGCTCGATTACGCTGGTGCCGGCAGGATCGGTCAGCGACGCGAACATCACCGTGGTCGGGTCGATGAACGCGGCGACGTCCGTGAAGCGCACGGAGTTGCGGCCGCGGTTCAACGCGATGTCGCGCTCGTGGCGCACGACCGCATAACCGGGCACCGCCTGGCCGCGCCCGCCGTTGCGGTACAGCTCGGGGGAAATGGCGCCCGGCTGCGCGGTGCTGTAGATTGTGAGTGCATTGCCGGCGGCGTTGTTCTGGCCGGCGACCTCGCTGCTGCCGAGGATCAATGCGGGAATCATGGCTGCCGCGGCTGCTTTGTTGATATTGCTCAAGATAGGCCTCCTGTCGCGATGAAAGAATTGGATCCGGCGATGCGATCGGATGCTATAAACGGGAAGCTGCGGCAAAAAGGGTTAACTCCATGGCGGGAATGAACGCGGACCACGCCAGCGAGGCAATGGCGCCGGCCGGCGGCACGACCTATCGTGGTCTGTCCGGACACGAAGCTGCGTCGCGCCTCGCGGCCGAAGGGCCGAATGAGCTGCCGGCGTCGCAACCGCGCAATTTGTGGATGATCGCGCTCGAAGTGCTGCGCGAGCCGATGTTCATGCTGCTCACCGTGGCGTGCGCGATTTACGTCGTGCTCGGGGATCTGCGCGAGGCGCTGATACTGTTCGCGTCGGTGATGGTGATCGTGGCGATCACGATCTACCAGGAGCGCAAGACTGAGCGCGCCCTCGAAGCGCTGCGCGACCTTTCGAGCCCGCGCGCGCTGGTAATCCGCGAGGGGGTGCAAATGCGCATCGCCGGACGCGAGGTGGTGCGCGGCGATCTCGTGGTCATGAAGGAAGGCGACCGCGTTCCCGCCGATGCCGTGCTGCTCGAAGCGAGCGACTTTACGGCCGACGAGTCGCTGCTGACCGGCGAATCGGTGCCGGTGCGAAAAATCGCATGGGACGGCGCACAGCAATTTACGCGACCCGGAGGCGACGACCTGCCGTTCGTCTATTCCGGTGCGCTGGTGACCCAGGGGCATGGGGTAGCAGAGGTGCTCGCCACCGGCAGTGCGACCGAGATCGGCAAGATCGGCCGCGCGCTCGCCACGCTCGAAACCGAGACGACACCGCTGCAGCGCCAGACGCGCCGCGCCGTGGTGCTGCTGGCGGCACTCGGCATCGCGCTGTCGGTGCTGGTGGTTGTGCTCTACGGCATGTTCCGCGGCAGCTGGCTCGAAGGCGCGCTCGCCGGCGTGACGCTGGCGATGGCGATTCTGCCCGAGGAATTTCCGGTGGTGCTGACGGTATTTCTCGCGCTCGGCGCGTGGCGTATTTCGCGCCAGGAAGTGCTGACGCGGCGCATGCCGGCGATCGAGGCGCTCGGCGCGGCGACCGTGTTGTGCGTGGACAAGACCGGAACGCTCACGATGAACCGCATGACGGTGCGGCGGCTGTTTTGCGACGGACATACGCACGACATGCCGGCCGGCTCATCGCCTCCCCCCGAATCGTTTCACGATTTGGTCGAGTACAGCATCCTGGCGAGCGAATCCGATCCGTTCGATCCGATGGAGAAGGCGTTTCTCGAACTCGGCGCGCGCGCGCTGGACGGTGATCGCCTGCACGCTGACTGGACGCTGGCCAGGGAATATCCGCTGTCACCTGCACTGCTGGTGCACGCGCACGGCTGGCGTCCCCCGGGCCAGCCGCAGTTCGTGGTTGCCGCCAAGGGCGCGCCCGAGGCGGTTGCCGGTTTGTGTGCGCTGTCGCCCGGCGAACGCACCGCACTCGACGCCGAGGTTGCGCGCATGGCGGATGACGGATTGCGCGTGCTGGCGGTGGCGCGCGCCGATTTTGCGGGCGGCGCATGGCCATCGAGCGTGCGCGGATTCGGGTTCACGCTGCTCGGGCTGATCGGGCTCGCCGATCCGGTGCGCCCGACCGTCGCGGCGGCGCTCGCCGAATGCTACGGCGCCGGCATCAGGGTCGTGATGATCACCGGCGATTATCCCGGCACCGCCCGCGCGATTGCCCGCCAGATCGGACTTGCCGGCGGCAGCGGCATTATCACCGGCGCCGAGCTCGATGCCATGAGCGACGAGGAACTGCGGCGGCGCATCGGGCACGTGACCATTTTCGCGCGCGTGGTGCCGGAGCAGAAGCTGCGGCTGGTGAACGCATTCAAGGCCAACGGCGAAGTGGTGGCAATGACTG
The DNA here is from genome assembly GCA_016192835.1 of Betaproteobacteria bacterium. Lineage (GTDB taxonomy): Bacteria > Pseudomonadota > Gammaproteobacteria > Burkholderiales > SG8-41 > PALSA-1004. The sequence goes on along the minus strand of JACPTJ010000065.1, from coordinate 16,925 downwards.
GTGACGGGGTCAACGACGCGCCGGCGCTCAAGGCCGCGCACATCGGCATTGCGATGGGCGGGCGCGGCACCGACGTCGCGCGCGAAGCGGCGGCGCTGGTGCTGCTCGATGACGATTTCTCCTCGATCGTGCACGCGGTCAGCCTCGGCCGCCGCATCTACGACAATATCCGCAACGCGATGTGTTACCTCGAGTTCGTGATCGATCCGGCGTGCTCGATCGCGTTCGAGGCCGAGCCGAGCGAAGCCGACGCGATGCGCCGCCGGCCGCGCGCGCCCGGCGAGCCGCTGTTCGGTTTCGGGATGGTGCTGCTCAGCATTTTGCAGGGGTTGAGCGTGCTGCTGATGGTGGCGCTGATGTACGGTTACGTGCTGCTGCAGGGCGCGGGGGAAACCGAAGCGCGCGCGATGGCGTTCACGACCATTGTGTTCGGCAACCTCGGGCTGATCCTCGCCAACCGCTCGCGCACCGGGCTGATCACGCATACGCTGCGGCGCCCGAATCTTGCGCTCTGGTGGGTGGTCGGGGGCACGCTCGCAGGCGTCGCACTCGTGCTCTACGTGCCGTACCTGCGCGACTTGTTTCGTTTCGCGCCGCTGCATGGCGAGGATCTCGCGATCTGCTTCGCGGCGGCGCTGGCGGGCCTCGTCTGGTTCGAACTCTACAAGCTCCGGCGGGTGCGCCGCGCCGCTTAAGCCGCGCTGCAACGCGGGCTCATCCGGGTTTCATGCCGGGCCTCGGAACATCGCAAAAACGCTTGATTTAAACGGAGAAAATGGGTAATGTAATTTACTCCAGACCGGCTTGCAGCCGGCTTTTTCCCCTCCATCGCCACCGAGGTTTTTATGGACACAGATACTGCCGTTACCAAGGACAAACTGGTTCAGGATTTCAGAATCGTTGTCGCTGACGCCGAAGAACTGCTCAAGGCGACCGCGAGCCAGGCGGGCGAAAAAGTTTCCGCCGCGCGCGAGCGCGTCCAGGACAGCCTGCATCAAGCCAAGATCAAGCTGGCCGAAGCCGAGGACGTGGTCGTTCTCAAGACCAAACAGGCGGCGCGCGCCACCGATGAATACGTGCAGGAGAATCCGTGGCGCGCGGTCGGCATCGCGGCCGGCGTCGGTCTCATCATCGGATTGCTGATCGGCCGCCGCTAGGCCCATGGCTGGCGAGGATTCCGCGGCCGGCGCAAGACGTGCCGGCGGATTGCTGGGTTCGATCAAGAATCTGGCGTCAACGCTGGTCGCGGTCGTGGAGACGCGGCTGCAACTTCTCGACAACGAACTCCACGCGGAAAAGTTGCGGCTCGCGCGACTCGGGCTGTTCGCGGCCGCGGCCATTTTCTTCTTAGCCCTCGGCATCATCATGCTGACGCTGCTCGCGATCGTCGCGTTCTGGGACAGCCACCGGTGGCTGACGATCGGCGGTTTCGCCGGAATCTATCTGTTGGTCGGAATGGCATTTGGGGTGGCAGTACTCAGACGCGCAACCGAGCGCTCGCGCTTGTTCGAGGCAAGTCTGCAGGAACTCGTCAAAGACCGGGAGGGGTTGTCGTCGTGAGCTACCACGGCCGGATGATAGCGGTCATGCGCCAGCGGGAGCGGCTGCTCGCGCGCTGCAACGCGCAGCGGGGCGAAATCGCGGCGCTGGTGGGGCAATTGGAAGGTCCGCTTGCAATCGCCGACCGCGCGATTGCGGGAATCAATTATCTGCGTCAGCATCCCGTCATCCTCGGTGTGCTGGTGGCGATGCTGGCAATCGTTCAGCGCCGTGGCTGGTGGGGCTGGGCGCAACGCGGGTTTGTGCTGTGGCGGGCTTATCGCGCTTTCCGCGATTCCAGGTTCAAGCTCGGCGTTTGATCGCCGGATTCAACGGGTTCGACTAAATGGCGGTCAAGCGTTCCCGCGTCACCAAACTGTACAGCGCCGGCAGGACAGCCTACCGCTCGATCAGTGATCTCACCGAGCGCGAAAAAAAATATGTGTGGAACGAGATCCTCCAGGTCAAAGGCCTGATGCCGCTCCTGATGAAGCCGCGTAACAAGCAGCGCTGGACGCCGGAGGACCGTGCCGAGCTCAGGGTGCACTTGCGGCGGCTGTCGAACATCAGTCCGTATCTGGTCGTGCTCGCCATGCCTGGGTCCTTTCTGATGCTGCCGGCGCTTGCCTGGTGGCTCGACCGGCGGCGCAACCGTCCCGGATTAGGGGCGCCGGGCTGAAGCGGCCATAACAGACTTTGCCACGGCCCTGCCAAGAGCATGAATTGAAAGCGAGGCGCACCTGGGACATCTTCTGCTCGGTCGTCGATAATTTCGGCGACATCGGCGTGTGTTGGCGTCTGGCGCGTCAATTGACGTCGGAACGGGGACAGTCTGTCCGATTGTGGGTGAACGACCTTGCCAGCTTCCACCGCCTCTGCCGCCGCGTTGATCCCGCACGGGAATTGCAGATCGTCGATGCAGTCGAGGTCAGGCACTGGGGTGTACCGTTCCCGCAGGTCGCGCCGGCGGACATCGTCATCGAGGGATTCGGCGTGCGGCTTCCCGACGCTTACGTCGAGGCCATGGCGGCGCGTTCGCCGCACCCGGTATGGATCAATCTCGAATATCTGAGCGCCGAGAGCTGGGTCGATGGATGCCATGGACTGCCCTCGCCGCATCCGGGTCTTCCACTCGTCAAGCACTTTTTCTTCCCCGGCTTCACCTTTGCGACCGGCGGGCTGCTCAGGGAGAGCGGTTTGACCGAAGCGCGCGATGCATTCCAGAGCGATCCGGCGGCAATGACGGCGTTCTGGCGCTCGCTCGATCTCCCGCAGGGCGGGGCGCTGCGGGTATCGCTTTTTTGCTATGGCAATGCCGCGCTGCCGGCGCTGGTGGAGGCGTGGTCGTCAGACCGGTTGCCGGTCGTCTGTATCGTGCCTGAGGGCAAGGCGCTCACGCAGTTGTCGCAGATCGCGGGCCAGCGCATCGAGCCCGGGTCGCGCATCGAGCTGGGTAGCCTGTCGGTCGCAGCAATCCCGTTCCTCGATCTGGACCAATACGATCGGCTGCTCTGGGCGTGCGATGTCAATTTCGTCCGTGGCGAAGACTCGTTCGTGCGCGCGCAGTTCGCCGCCCGCCCGCTGGTGTGGCAGGCGTATCCTCAGGATGAGGGCGCGCATTTGAACAAGTCAGCGGCTTTCCTGGCGCGTTATGCGAGCGCGCTGGGTACTGCTGCGGGCCCCGTTTATTGCGCGTTTGCCGAGGCCTGGAACCGCGAATCCGCTGACGTTGGCAAGTATTGGGCGGAACTGCGTTGCCACCGCGATGCACTCGCAGCCCACGCCCGGAACTGGGCTGGAAACCTCGCTGCCGGCGGGAGCCTTGCGATCAAACTGGCGGAATTCTGTGAAGATCGGCTAAAATACCCGGTTTTTTAGCCTATTTGGCGGGACAGATCATGAAAATCGCACAGGAAGTCAGGGCCGGCAACGTCATCATGCTCGGCAAGGATCCGATGGTGGTGCAGAAAGCCGAGTTTTCGAAGTCAGGGCGCAACGCGTCGGTCGTCAAGATGAAGATGAGGAACCTGCTCACCGGGGCTCCGAGCGAGAGCGTCTACCGCGCCGACGACAAATTCGAAATGGTGGTGCTCGAGCGCAAGGAAGTCAGCTACTCGTATTATTCGGACCCCATGTATGTGTTCATGGATGCCGAGTTCAATCAGTACGAAGTCGAAAAGGAAAACATGGGCGAGGCGCTCAACTACCTCGAGGAAGGCATGCAGTGCGAGGTCGTGTTGTACGAGGAGCGCGCAATTTCGGTCGTGATACCGCAATCGGTCGAACGCGAAATCATCTATACCGAGCCGGCGATACGCGGTGATACGTCGGGCAAGGTCCTGAAGCCCGCGAAACTCAAAACGGGATACATGGTGCAGGTGCCGCTGTTTTGCGCGACCGGCGACAAGATCGAAATCGACACCCGTGATGGTGAATACCGGCGTCGCGTCTGACAACCCCGGCTGCACAAAGAAAACGCCTCGGAGCAGCCGGGGCGCGGGACAGAGCACCACCTTGACGGTGGCCAATCAGCGCCATAGGCTCAATTGGTCCAAGCGCTTGTCCTCATGCTCCTGGTTCCGGATGTGGTCTCGAATCACCGCCTCATCCCTGCCCACCGTTGAGACGAAATATCCGCGGGCCCAGAAATGCTGCCCCACGAAATTTCGCTTCCGCTCTCCGTAGACCCAGGCCAGGTGTATCGCACTCTTGCCCTTGATATACCCGATCACCTGCGACACCGCATACTTCGGCGGGATCGCAATCATCATGTGCACGTGATCTGACATCAGATGCCCTTCTTCGATCCGGCTCTGCTTCTGAACAGCCAGCCTGCGGAACACTTCCCCCAGATGCTGCCTCAATTGCTCATACAGCGTCCTTCTACGACACTTCGGAATGAAAACTACGTGGTATTTGCACTCCCACTTCGTGTGGCTTAGGCTTTCGTACTCGTCCATCGCGGAACTCCTTTTCGTGTGCTTGGCGGCTCACGATTAAGAGTTTCCTCGATGGACTCCTTTACATGTCAAACTTCTGCTGCCTCCCCGGCAGAGCCGGGGGGGCTCCTTTAGTAGGCTAGCGCAAAACCTCGCTGGCCCTTACGCACCGGCGAGGATCATCCGCGCATCGGCGATGGTATAACCGGAGGCGTGCGCGATGACCGGGTTCAGGTCGATCTCCACGATTTCCGGATGGGCGGCCGCCAGCGCTGCCACCTTGAGCATCAGGTCGACGAGCGCGCTCTTGTCCACCGCGGGCAGTCCACGCGCACCTTCGAGCATCGCCTTGTAGCGCAGCTCCCGCAGCATTTCCTCGACATCGGCTTGCGAAAGGGGCAGCGCGCGGAAGACGACGTCGCGGATCACCTCGACGAAGACGCCGCCGAGACCGAACATGAGGACGGGTCCGAACTGCGGATCGCGCGTGACGCCGACTATCACCTCGACGCCTTTTTCCGCCATGGGTGCTGCCAGCACGCCAGCCACGTCGGCTGCCGGGTCATGGCGCTTCACGCTCGCGGTGATGTCGCCGATCGCGTGCTTCACCGCCTCGGCACCCGCGACATTGAGCTTGACGCCGCCCGCCTCGGACTTATGCAGGACGTCCTTGGACACGATTTTGAGGGCGAGCGGACCGGCTCCCAGCTTGGCTACAACGTCCTCTGCGTCCTCCGCAGTGCGTGCGAGCAGCGCGGGCGGGATAGCCACGCCGTAGCAGGCGAGCAGCTCGCGCGCCTCGGTCTCGAGCAGGCTCGTGCGCGCCGCCTCGTGCACTCGCTGAACGATTTGGGCAGCCGCCGGCTCAGTCTTCGCTCGCGGCCCGGCTTCGGCTGCGGAAAGGCGGCGCTTGGCGGCGGTGTAATCGGCGAGCGATGCTAGGCACTGCACTGCGATTTCGATCTCGCGGTAGAAGGGCACGCCCGCCTTGCGCAGAATGTCGAGCGCCTTCGTGCGAAAGTCCGCATAGTGCGTCTGCACCACAATGGGCTTGCCGTACTGCTTCATCATGTCGGCGACTTCGACGCAGTAGCGGTTTTCGGTTTCCGCGACTGATTCGCCGTAGCGCGTGGTGTAGCCGCCGAAATAACCGACCATGAGCAGTGCATCGACGTTCGGATCCTCGAGAATCGCTCGACCGCACAAGCCGTAGTACTCGGCACGCGGATCCGTGCCCCCGCCGGCATCCACGGGATTCGACAGCGCCGAGGCATTGGGCACGATCCCCTTCAGCTTCTGCTGCGTGTCCTGCGTAAGCTGCGCCAGCACCATCCCGCGCTCGGCGAGCGCTTCGGCCGCGATGGTGATCGGACCTCCGCCTTCGGACAGGATCGCTACACGCCGCGTGGGCAGCGGCGGGAGGATGGCGAGCGCTTCCGCCACCGGGTACAGGTGATCGGATTGCGTGACGAGCACCACGCCGGCCTGCCGCAGCACACCGCTCGCGACCGTATAGTCGCCCGCCAGCGATCCACTGTGCGACTTGGCCGCGCCTTTGCCTTCATCGGTGCGTCCCGCCTTGTACATGACGATAGGCTTGACGGGCGTCACCTTGCGCGCCGCTTTCAAATAGGCGCGGCCGTCCTTGAAGCCCTCGACATAGGAAATGATGGCGCGGGTGTCGGGATCCTCGCCCAGGCATTCGAGGTAATCGTGAAACTGCAGATCGGCCTGATTGCCAACCGAGAGCATCGTGCTGTAGCCGATATAGCGGTGTATCTGCGCCTCGGTCACGAGGGAGAGCGCGACGTTCGCCGAATTCGACAGCACCGCAATCGGGCCGCGTGGAATATCGAACCAGCCGATGGCGTTGCACGCGTAGCGCGCGCTGAACATGCCGTTGGTGTTGGGCCCGATCAGGCGCACGCCGTACTGCCGCGCAATCGCCGCCGTTTCCTCCTCGAGCTTGCGGCCTTCCTCGCTCGCCTCGCTGAACCCCCCGGCAAGCAGGAGCGCGCCTTTCACGCCTTTCTCGCCGCACTGGCGCACCACGTCGGGCACCGTGCGGGCGGGCGTGCATATGAGCGCGAGGTCGATCTCCTGCGGCGCGTCCGGCAGCCGCGCATAGCAGTCGAGGTCGAGGATTTTTTTCTCCCTGGGGTTGATGGGAATGATCTCCCCCTGATATTCGTCGGCCAGCAGCGTCTTGATCGCTCGGTAGCCCCGCTTCTCGGGATCGTTGGATGCGCCCACGACGGCCACGGTGCGCGGGTTCAGGATGCGGTCTAGTACATTAGGCATGGTATCCTTTCTCGTAGTACATCTTCATACCGCGCGACAGCGCGCAGGACAGGTAACCTCTACTCTCAACGTTATCGATAACGAACGGGTTTGCGGCGCGCGGTTTTGCTATGCTCTGCACCGCGGAGACCTGCAAAGGAGCTCGAATTGAAGCTGTGGTATCAAAGTCTAACACGTGAAAACCTGTTCCGTTCCTACCTCGGCCAGTTGCCCCGCGTCATCGCAGCGATCAAACGGCCCGACACGGTGATCGACGTGCACGGCATCACGCGCGTGGGCGGGCTCGGCAAGCAGCAAGCCTATCTGGATTACCTCGAAATGGCCGAGGTACTCGACAACGTCGAGCGCGCGAGCCGCGAAGGTTATGACGCCTTCCTGATCGGTCACTTCACCGACTCGGCGCTGCGCGAGGCGCGCGAGATCACGCGCATGCCGGTCCTTGGACTGTGCGAAGCGACGCTGCACGTGGCCTGCATCATGGGCGCAGGCTTTTCGCTGATCACCCTTTCCGAGAAATCACGTGCGCACGTGCTTGACAACGTGCGCCGTTACGGTCTCGAGCGCCATTGCATCGAAGCGCCGACGCTCACGCTCGACCGGCCGCTCGACCTCGATATCGCTTTCAGCGATCCTGCCGAGCGCGCGCGCGTGTGCGCCGAGTTTCTTCAGGCCGCGCGCGAGAGTACCGCGCGCGGCGCGGAAGTCGTGATCGCGGCAGGCGGCGTGCTGATGGCGTTACTCGCAGCCGAGGGCATACACGAAGTGCAGCCGGGTGTGCCTCTGCTCAACGGCATCACGGCGCTCGTGAAAGTCGCGGAAATGGCGGCCGACATGAATGCGCTGATGGGCGGCACGTTCGTAAGCAAGCGCCTCGCTTACGCGCCGCCGACGCGAGCGCAGCTCGAGGAGATACGCCAGTACTATGGGGCAACGGTTTACCCCGAAGCAGACGCTTGAAGCGTTACTCCGCCCGTATTGTCAGCAGCGGCGTGAAATTCGGGCAAAGCCAACGGTTTGAAATTCGTATGGTAGACGGCCGTCGGCGAGGTCTGGACGCACATTATGCTTTGTAGAAGAAAGGTAAGTGCATGAGACCGAATTCATCGCTGCGTGGGGCGTTCCTGCGGACACACGCAAAACCAAAAATGCGCTCCGGTTTTCGCGCCGCTGGTTTTCAGCGAGTTTCAGATTGCTGTTGACACTGAAGCCCGCACGGTATACTAATATGCCTCGCAGGACTTAGACGTGCGCGGCCCCAACTACACGAAACGATGACGGAGGCAACGATGCGCGGTCGCATGCTTTTCTATTTCTCATTGCTGCTCATGGGCATTGCAGGAGGACAAGCATGGTCTCAAACCTACCCCGTGAAACCGGTGCGCGTCTTCGTCGGTTACTCTCCGGGCGGCAGCGTCGATACCGTCGGGCGGATCTTCGCGCAGAAGCTCACGGGCGAGCTCGGACAGCAGTTCGTGGTAGAGAATCGTCCCGGCGCAGCGAGCAATATCGCCGGTGATTTGGTGGCGAAATCCCCGCCCGACGGCTACACGCTGCTGATGAGCAGCGGTACCGCGCTCGGCACCAACATGGCGATTTACACCAAGATGCCGTACAACCCGCTGAAGGACTTCGCGCCAATCGCGATGCTGGTGTATCAGGGCAATGCGCTGGTGGTGAATCCGACGGTGCCGGCGAAGACCGTCAAGGAGCTCGTCGCGCTGGCGAAGGCGAGGCCCGCGCAGCTCAATTTCGGCTCCGGTGGCAACGGATCCTCGCAGCATATGACGGCTGAGTTGTTCAGCAAAATGACCGGCGTGAAGATGGTGCACGTGCCCTATAAAGGCGGTGCACCGGCGCTGGTCGATCTGATCGCTGGCCAAATCGATCTTGTTTTTTCACCTCTTCCGGAGGCGATTCCGTACATCCAGAGCGGGCGGGTGCGCGCCTTGGGCGTAACCGGCGGCAAGCGCTCGGCTAACCTGCCCGACTTGCCAACCATCGCGGAGGGCGGGGTCCCGAGCTTCGAGTTCGAAGGCTTCCTCGGCATAGCGGGGCCCGCCGGCATGCCTAAGAATGTTGTTGCCCGGCTCAATGCCGCATTGAATAAGACGCTTACCGCGGATGACGTAAAAAAACGGATGTACGATTTGGGCCTGCGTCTCGCTGGCGGCACGCCCGAGCAGCTCGCCACACACATGCGCGAGCAAGCCGCGTTGATGATCCAAATTGCCAAGGACGCGGGTGTCAAACCGGTAGATTGATTCTCTGCAGGGCGCCGAGAATCGCGCGCGCCGGCCGCATTGTGTCCCCGCGCGCGATGAGCAGATCGATCTCGGCGATATCTGGGTAAACCGCCGCCAGCGCCGAGCTTTGGATCAAGACATGGGTGATCGCGGATCTGCCTAGCGGGCAATCGGCGCGCACGGCGAAGACGGTTGATCGACCTGCTTGTCCTATCCCGCACCGCTAAATGTCTCCCGCCGCGGCATATCTGACGAGCTCCCTAATTTCGCCTGCCACTTCAAAGCGAAGGACTTGGCGGCTGCAGTATTGGAACGCTGCAAGTTGGTACTCGCCGACTGTGTCGCAGCGCTGGCATGCCGCAGCCCGAATTGGACGTTTTCGCGAAGTTGCATCTCGCATCAGCCGGTCGCGGTAAAGCATCCGTGATCGGTGCACGCTTGAAAACGAAGGGGGCCTAACCGCTGCATTCCTCCTGAACCTGCATTATTCATGAGCACCACACGACAGTGCGTCAGCAGCCTGTCGGCGCTCGTGAATAATCCGGATTAGGGATCGAATGCCTTGCCGCTGCTTGCAGTGACGAACCAATCCGCTATTTGCGACCCCGTCATGAACACTGCATCGTCACGTTCTGTGAGCCGGTCGAGAAAGCTCTCCAGAAAACCGATTCGGTGCGGCACGCCCATGAGATGCGGATGCAGCGGTATCGTCAGGATGCGGGGCCCCTGGCTCAATTCGCGTGTGAAGCACTGAAGCGTCGCCTCGAGCCGCTCGGTCATCTCGCTGGAGCTGTGTTTCTCTACGGCATAGATCACGCTATCGTTGGTTTCGAAGCAATACGGCACTGGAACGATGCGGCCCTGCTTCGTATCCATCCAAGCCCGGCGTATCATCGATGCACCACTCGCATACGTAATCGAAACCGAGCTCCTTCAGGATGTCGGGCGTGTCGAACGTTGCCTGCAGTCCTGGCCCCAGCCATCCGCGCATTCGCGTCCCGGTGTAGCTGTGGTCCGCAATTATTGGCTCGCACGTTCCACCGCAGGTTTCCCGACAAACGATTACGCGCTCGCCGGCGCCGTTGCGAGCAAATACTCGTGATGCAAGCCGCCCAAGACTGATTTGGCAAGCACGAGTGCGCCCGCCGCCAAGCGATGTCGGGATTCTGACTTCGGGATCACCGCGAGTTCCTGCGGAGGATCTGGAACTCCGGGGCCGCGGCTGCTATGCGGTCTACCGCAATTGTAATGCTCTACCTAGGATTTCAGAATTGAGCGCAGATGCCTTTTTTCATCGCGTGTGGCGATCCGCACCACGGCTTTGCGCGTATCTACTGCGATGCCTGCGGGCACGACTACCTGCTCGCCTTCTCCTGCAAGACACGGTACTTCTGCCCGAGCTGCCATCAGAAGCGCGTGCTTCTGTACGGCGAGTGGGTCGAGGAGAACGTTCTTGCGCCAGTGCCTCACCGGCAGTACGTCTTTACCCTGCCGCGGCTTGTTCGCCACATCTTCGCCCGGCGCCGCATCTGGCTGGGGGAGCTCTGCCGTATCGCGGAGCGGCTGCTCTCGCACTCGTACGCCGAGGCGCTGCCAAGAGGCAGGCCCGCACTGATCCTGTTTGTGCAGACCTTCGGTGACTTGATCAATTTCAATCCGCATCTGCACGTGCTCGCAGACGGGGCGTTTCTTCCCGACGGTCGCTTTGTCGCACTGCCGCCCGTGCCGGGAAGTCTTCTGGCCGAGGGCTTTCGGCGCGCCGTGCTCGGTTTTCTGGTGAAGAACGAGGCGCTATCGGAAGAGCTTCGCAGCCGTATGCTCGCTTGGCGCCATGGGGGCTTCTCGGCGCACAACGAGGTGAGAGTGGTGGCCGACGATGCCGAGGGGCGCAAGAAACTCGCCGGCTACATGCTGCGCGCTCCGATGTGCCTTGAGAAGATGACCTACGACGCGGCCACGGGCACGGTGATCTATCGCTCGAAGATGCATGCCGGCCTCAAGCGCAACTTCCAAGTCATGCCGGGCGCCGCGTGGTTGGAGTTGCTCTGCAAACACATTCCCGATCGCTACGAGCACTTGGTGCGTTATGTGGGGCGGTACTCGAACCGCGCCCGGGGCGAGCGGGCAAAAAAAGTTTTCACGCAAGCCCGCGCTGCGCTGGCGGTGCCGGGCGAGGAGCCGGTAAGTGAATCTGCGGCTCGCGCAAAAACCGCCTGGGCGCGGCTCATTCGCAAGGTCTACGAGGCCGATCCGCTGGAGTGCCCCAAGTGCAAAGGGCCGATGCGGGTCATTGCGCTCATTGACGATTCGGGAGTCATCCGGCGCATCCTCGAACACTTGGGGCTGTGGACGCCGCTTCCCTCCGAGCGAAGTCCGCCCGTCGATCCCGCGAGTTGGCCGCCGTACGCAAGTCTGCCGCTGACCCGGTTCCCGACATCGCCTGACTTGCCGCACAAAGAAAACGCCTCGGAACCCGGTTCCCGACATCGCCTGACTTGCCGCACAAAGAAAACGCCTCGGAGCAGCCGGGGCGCGGGACAGAGCTTGCTTTGCTTTGGTGCTTGGAATAAATTGCCCGGTAATTGACCGATAATCCCGCTCAAGACTTGCTCGGATCGCGGTCATCTTCCCGGGAGGAGGAAGCAAGCATGAACGTAAGGCCCGTTAGGCTCAGTCCGGGACATGCTCCACACCTGTTCCCGGCGCGTCGGCTCGACGAACCGGAATTGCGCCGGGATTGATTTTCCTTTAGCTCGGCAATTACCGTTTCGAAACCACCGCTGCGGCCTAGACCCCGCGGCATCAAACGGAGGGGGCGCGTGAAGCAAATGAGTAGAATCGCGATTGCGGCATTGTTTGCCATGTTGGCCGCGGGGACCTGCGCACACCAGTATCCGGCGCGGCCGATCACGATGCTGTGCTGGTCGGCGGCGGGCTCGCCGGTTGACATTTACGCGCGCGTGATGGCGAAGCTGTTGTCGGCGGAGCTCGGGCAGAACGTGCTCGTTGCCTTTGCCCGCAAGAAGCCGAATTTCATCAATATCGGCGGGCCGTTCACGATAAGCGGCCACCGCGTGGCGTGGGAGGTGTTCGCGGAGGCCGCGACGTTCAAGACCAGCTGGGTGCCGTACCAGGGCGGCGGGCCGGCGCTGACCGCGGTTGCGGGCGGTCACATCGACGCGGCGGCGACCAATCCCGGCAACGTGAAACCATTCATAGAGGCGGGCAAAGTGCGCGTGCTCGCGATATCTTCCGACCGGCGGCTGGAAGATTTTCCTGACGTGCCGACCTACAAGGAGCGCGGCTGGGACGTGGTGCGCTATCAATGGCGCGGCATCATGGCGCGGGCGGGAACGCCGAAGCCGGTCATCGACCGCCTCGCGTCAACCATTCAGAAAGCGCAGCAGACGACGGAGTGGAAAAACTATTTGCGCCAGGTGGTCCAGCTCGACGGTTTTCAGGGGCCGGATGCGTTCCGCGCGCAGCTCGTGCAGGACATGCAGGAGATGGAAGCGGTGAAGAAAAAACTCGGGCTGTGAGGGGTGAAGGGGTAGCAAGTATTCCTTCGCTTCCATCGCCGGGCAGAGCGGGTAGCGAGTATTAATCCATGACCGAAGCAAATCATCCGACCGTTCGTCAACGCCTGCGGGCCCGACTCAACAGCGGGCCGTTGCTGGTCGCGCCGGGCATTTACGACGCTTACGGCGCGCGCTTCGTCGAGCAGGCCGGTTTCGAAGCGGTCTACATGACCGGCAACACCAAAGCCGTGCGCGGCCGCATGCTCAACATGCAGGAATACAGCGCGGCGCTTAATCTCGCCGACGTCGAGGAGTGGGAGAAGAAGTACTTGCAGTCGCGTTGATCGTTAACCGGAGCCTATGCCATGTTGATTCGCCTTGTCCTTGTTGCGTTGCTGGTGGCAGCTGCGCCGGCGCACGCCCAGACTTACCCCGCCAAATCCATCCGCATCGTCGTTCCGTTCGCGCCGGGCGGCGGCGCCGACATCATTGCCCGCATTCTCGGCCAGAAGATGACGGACAGCTGGGGACAGCAGGTGGTGGTCGATAACCGCGCCGGCGCGAGCGGCAACATCGGCGCCGAGATTGTCGCCAAGGCCGCGCCCGACGGCCACACGCTGTTGATGGCGAGCAGCGCGCTCGCGATCAATCCGAGCGTCTACCGGAGCGTGCCCTACGATCCGATCAAGGATTTCGCGCCGATCACGCAACCCGCGCTGTTGCCGAATATCCTGGTCGTGCATTCTTCGGTGCCGGTGAAGACGGTGAGGGACTTGATCGCGCTCGCCAAGTCGCGGCCCGGCCAGCTTGCCTACGCATCGGCTGGTGCCGGTACCGGTACCCATCTCGCCGCGGAAATGTTCAAGCTCCAGGCCGGGGTCGACATGGTGCATGTGCCGTACAAGGGCGGCGGCGCCGTGATCAGCGACTTGCTGGGTGGCCAGGTCGCGCTCACATTCGCGACCCTGCCGTCGGTCATGCCGTACGTGAAAGCGGGCAGGCTGCGCGCGCTGGCGATGACCACGACCAAACGCTGGCCGGGGCTGCCCACGGTACCGACGATCGCCGAATCCGGTTTCCCGGGCTTCGAGATCAGCACCTGGATCGGCCTGCTCGCGCCGGCGGGCACGCCGAAAGATGTCGTGGGCAAATTGCACGGCGAAGTGACGAGAATATTGAAACTTCCCGACGTGCGCGAGCGCTTCGACAGCCTGGGCATGGAGCCGGTCGGCGATTCGCCCGAGCAGTTCGCGCGGTACATCAGGAGCGAGCTTGCCAAATACGCGAAGGTCGTCAGGCAATCCGGCGCGCGCGTTGAATGATTGAAACCGCCGATAAATGCGGGCGGCACGCGGCCTTTCTCGCAACGACGGAGGATCTGCAAACATGAAACGCACGCTGACATATTTGGGGCATCTGATTTGCGCAACGGCGCTGCTCGCGCTCTCCGGGATTGCCGCCGCGCAGACCTATCCGGCTAAACCGATCCGATTTATCGTCCCGTTCCCGCCGGGGGGCGGAGCGGACGTCATGGCACGCCTGCTCGGCCCGACGCTCGCCGAGGTGCTTGGGCAAAACGTGCTCGTCGACAACCGTCCGGGGGCGGCCGGCAACATCGGGGTCGAGATCGGCGTGAAATCACCGCCCGACGGCTACACGGTCATCTTTGCCTATTCCGGTACCGTGGCCATCAATCCCAGTCTGTACAGCCGTCTTCCGTTCAGCGCGAGCGATTTTGCGCCGATCACCTGGTTGGCTCTCGTGCCGCAGATCGTCGTGGTTCATCCTTCACTGCCCGTGCGCAACATCAAGGAGCTGATCGCGTTTGCGAAGGCGAAGCCGGACGAGTTGACCTATGCATCAGCCGGCAGCGGCGCGTTCAATCATATGGCAGGAGAGCTGTTCAAAATGATGTCCGGCGTGCAAATCGTGCACGTTCCGTACAAGGGCGGCGGGCCCGCATCGCTGGCGCTCCTGACAGGCGAGGTATCCATGATCCTCGGCGAACCGGCGGGTGTACTGCCGCACATCAGGGCGGGCAAGCTGCGCGCACTTGCCGTGACGAGCGCCCGCCGTTTCCCCGCGATGCCAGATCTGCCAACGGTCGCGGATACAGGCCTGCCGGGATATGAGGTGATATCGTGGAACGGGGTTCTGGCGCCCGCGGGCACGCCTCAGGACATCATCGCAAAATTGAATGCCGCGTTCGTGAAAGCCATTCGCGCTCCGCAACTTCGGGACAAGTTCCTCGCAAGCGGCTTCGAGCCCGTCGGCAGCACGCCGGAGGAATTCGGGACGCACATACGCGCCGAGACCGCGAAATGGGCGAAGGTGGTCAAGGCGACCGGCATGAAGATCGATTGATGAAAGAAGTGCTCGACTTCGATTCGATCAGCGTCGGCGGAGGGAGCGACGGTCACGGGTTGCCGGCGACCAGCGCCATCAACTCGCCGAGGTCGGCCAGTTTTTCCAGGTTATGCACGAGCTCGATCGACCGGTCGGATTGAGCCTTGCTCAAGACAAGTTCCGAGCTGCTGCGGTACTTGTCAACCAGATCGTCCCAACTGGGCGGAGTTTCCGGCTCCCACGGTCCCTTGTCGACTTGCTCGGAAATTACCTGCCCGCCTTTCAGCCTGATCTTTACCAGGCAGCCGTAGGGGGCGTGCGGCGGGTTGTAGCCGTGTTTCGCATACTCCGGCCACACGGACATCTTCACGCGTTGCATGATGGAAGCGAGTTCCGGATCAGTCACCTTTTCGTCGGAGAACGAAGCGTTTACGACCTTGCCGTCGCGCAATGCGGTCGCCACGCAAAACTCCATGCTGTACTTCGACTCGAACTTGCTCCTGGGATTCGGGAACTTGAGGTAGTCGACGACAGCCGGTGTCACGAGACATTCGATAGACTCGACGGCGTCGGGCGACAGGCGATGCTTTTTGCGCAAATTGAGGACCGCCTGTATTCCATTGTGCGAACGGGTGCACGCGGGAAACTTTTTCAGCGTAATTCCGGGCGCGCTGAATTCGAACGGATTGCCGAGATGCTCCAGTATCCCCGCGCCGCTGGCGCCATCGCCAAATGTCTGCAGAAATCCGTCGCGTCCCTCGATGACATTGGCGGGTCCCGTATAACCCATACCGGCGAGCTGGGCGGAAACGATGCCGTCGCGGGCACTGCGCCCGGCGCCGTAGGCTTTGCTCATCGTTCCCATCGCGACACGAATTCCGGAAGCTTCCGCGCCGGCGATGCCCAGCGCATTGCCCATCTTCCCGGTATCCAGGTCAAGCAGCTTGCCCGCCGCGGCGGCGGCGCCAAACGTGTTGAGTACCGCGACTGGGTGCCAGCCTTTGAGCTGAAAGGCCGGCCTGATGCCGGCGCCGAGCTTGTCGGCCACTTCGACGCCGATGACGTGGGCGAGCAGTGCCGTCTTGCCGGAAGCCTTGGTTTGTTCCCCCAGCGCCCATACCACCGGGCAGATCGATACCGAAGGATGAGTCATTTGGATGACGGATATGTCACTCCAGCCCAGGATGTCGGCAGCGGTGCCGTTGACCAGCGCGGCATTCGGAGCGTTGGTCTTGAATCCTTGAGCCAGCACCGTTGCCGACGGGGTTCCTCCCTGCTCTTTGACGTAGCGTGCAAGCAGTTGCGGGGCCCGTTCGGGCACGCCGCCAAGCGCCACGCCCAGAGTGTCCAGAAATGAATGCTTGGCAAGCCGCAGCACCTCGTCCGGAATATCCTCGTAGCGGGTATTCACGATGAACTCAGCCAGCCTGGCCGTGATGGCGGCCCTGGGACTGTTCCCGATCGGGTCTGTCGCTCCCATAAGACGCTCCTCGTGACGTTTGCTACGGGAATAAATCAGGTGAGTTGCTTGGGCTTTTCACCGAGATAGCGGCGTTCCATACGAAACTGGTCGGATACCCGGGTGTAGCTCGATCCGGAAAGGCGGCCAATCGGGTTCAGCCGTGCCGAGTCCACATGGTAACGCTCGTTGACGATTCCAGCGTGGAAATGGAACAACACCACTTCCCCGAAAATGACGTGATGACGCGTGCCGAAATCAACGATCTTCAGCAAACGGCATTCCATCTGCACGGGAGCTTCCTTGATGCGGGGCGGCTTGACCTTGACCGAAGGCATGGAGGTAAATCCCGCTTTTCCCAATTCGCTTACGCCGGCCGGAAAGTCGGTGGCGCAGATATTCATGCGCTCGGCAATTGATTCGTTGCATATGTGGACCACAAATTCCGGGAGGAACCGGATATTCCGGACCGTATCTTTTTCGCTGCCGTTACCCTGGTTCCCGACGGAGAACATCAGCATGGGCGGCTCCGTTCCCACCATATTGAACAGGCTGAACGGCGCGGCGTTGATTCCCTGCG